>NZ_JBYKYF010000409.1:0-2190 GCF_057736855.1 Sporomusa sp. | reverse complement strand
ATTAATGGCAAGCTCTATGGGGATCGAATGGTTGCTAAATCCTCGATCTGCATATCAGAGTGGGAGAAGCGGGGTTGGCTATCTTTATGCTATTTCTGCTTCGCTATTGTTTTTTTCATTTAATGTTTTTTTAATGAGAAGGATTTCGACGAACCGAAATTTTAAAAGCGACCTATTTATTTTGTTATGTTACATGTTCTTTGCTTTTTTTTGGGGAAGTAAAGGATTTATATCACACTTCATTGTTACATACATTTTATTTTATAACAATACAAGGCGGTTGCTTTCTTTTAAAAAAGTATTTTTCTGCGTAGCAATTTTATTATTATTATTTGGTGTTGTTTTTTATTTTCAGGAAAAAGCAGCGTTGGTTAGAATGATTCAGTTTTTTGACTATTATAATAATACAGCCTTATACTTTGACGACTATTTATTTGAACATGAAGGTAAAGCAAGGGTCTCTTATGGATTATATTGGTTAGGCAATTTTTGGAGTTATTTACCCAGACAAATATTTCCAAATAAACCCTTTACTTATGGATATCTGAACATTACTGAATCTTTTTGGCCAGGCTCGACCGAAATAGGATGCACACCTGCATTTTTGCCTATTGCAAAATATTTTTCAGACTTTCATCTTCTTGGTGTTATTGTAACACCTATAATAGAGGGCTATATTTTGAGCTTAAAATATGAATACTTCAAGCAAAGAAGGACACCATTCAGTTTTCTTATTCTAATAAGTGCCTATATCCCCTATTTTATGGTTATTGGTGGGCTATATTCGTGGATTTTTCTTTTAATAATGCTTATTTGGTTTGGAATTCAAAAAAATATTTTACTGACTATGTTTAGAAAAGCTCCATCCTTCTACTGACTTTAATGCAATTTAAAATTAATGACAGATACACAGAGGTGTTATAAAAAATAATGAAAAAAGTCTTAACTATTTTTGGAACTAGGCCTGAGGCAATTAAACTTGCCCCAATTTTAATTGAATTACAAAAATACTCTGATATCCAATCGAAAGTTTGTGTTACAGCACAGCACAGAGAAATGCTCGACCAGGTGCTTAACATTTTTTCAATTAAACCAGAAATTGATCTTGATATAATGTCTTCTAGGCAGACGCTTGCAAAGATTACCGCCAGGGTTATTGTTGGTATCGACGAGGTTCTTGAACAAGAAAGGCCTAACCTTATTCTAATACAAGGCGATACAACTACAGTAATGGCAACTGCATTGGCAGCCTTTTATCGAAGATTACCGGTAGGGCATGTGGAGGCAGGGCTCAGATCAGGAAACATATTTTCTCCATTTCCAGAAGAATTGAATAGAAAAGTGGCGGGGATAATAAGTCATTACCATTTTGCTCCCACAAAGAAAGCTGTAGCAGCTTTACGGCAAGGGGGTATTCAGCACGAGCATATTTATTTGACTGGTAACCCTGTTATAGACGCCATGAAAATAATTTTAAATAAACCTATTCCAATTGAAGCAAAAAAACTATTGGAAAAAATTGGGATAAAAGAATCTGATAATAAAAAGTTAATTATAGTTACATCTCACCGTAGAGAAAATTTTGGTACACGGTTTGAGAATGTTTGTGAAGCCATTAATCTTCTCGTAAAAAGAAATCGTAATGTAGTTGTTCTCTATCCAGTTCATCTTAACCCCAATATACACGAACCCGCTTATAGAATTTTAGGACAACACGAGCGAATTGTTTTGGTAAAGCCCTTAGAGTATCATGTGTTTGTTCATGTAATGAAAATGGCATATTTGGTTTTGACTGATTCTGGAGGTATTCAAGAGGAGGCACCTTTCTTAGGCAAGCCAGTGCTTGTAATGAGGACAGAAACCGAAAGGCCCGAGGGTATTGAGGCTGGAACCGCAAGAATTGTAGGTACCAATAAAGAGAGAATTATAGAAGAAGCGGAAAAATTATTATACGATGGGATTGAATATGAAAAAATGGCAAAAGCTGCTAATCCATATGGAGATGGTCATGCTGCAGAGCGAATTGTGCAAATTGTACGCAAGGTTATATCATCTAAGAACTTTTCTGATGGAAAAGTGAGTTAAAATGTTAAGAATAGGAATTGATGCAACCGCAATACCTAGCAATAGGGTGGGTGCAGGTGTTTATACCTTTAATCTCGTAAAATATCTATCTATTATAGATAAAAA
>NZ_JBYKYF010000043.1:8589-14679 GCF_057736855.1 Sporomusa sp. | reverse complement strand
CGATGAAGATTGCAGGTGCCTATATTCCCGCC
This sequence comes from Sporomusa sp., assembly GCF_057736855.1. Classification (NCBI taxonomy): domain Bacteria; kingdom Bacillati; phylum Bacillota; class Negativicutes; order Selenomonadales; family Sporomusaceae; genus Sporomusa; species Sporomusa sp. The sequence goes on along the minus strand of NZ_JBYKYF010000043.1, from coordinate 14,647 downwards.
ACAACAGAAATTTTGGAAATATCGACACCGATGATTCGTGAGACAGCAGCCTTGGAGGCAGAATGGCAGAACGGTGCGGCGCAGATCGTTGCCCGGCTGCGAGGCGGTAAACATGTTGCATTTATTACGATTGGCGATACGATGCTATTTAGTACTTATACATATTTGATGAAGAAAGTGCGTGAAATCATGCCTGAAGCCGTCGTCGAAAGCGTACCAGGCATAACTTCTTTCTCCGCGGCTGCGGCCTATCTCAATGCCGCGCTGGCTGAAGGCAGCGAAAAACTGGCCATCGTTCCGGCTATTGACGATCCTGAACAACTCAAAGAAGTGTTACGGCAATTTTCTAATGCCATTTTAATGAAAGTAGCTGGAAAGTATGATCAAATCGTGGATGTGTTGGCTGAGTTAGGACTAAAGGATAAGGCTGTATATATGAGCAGGGTCGGTTATCCCGAGCAGTTTGTCACCTTTGATTTAGACAGCCTGCGGGGGACGAAGCTTGATTATATGTCGCTGATTTTTGTAAAACGGGACGGTTTTTAATAGGGGGACAATGAGATGAATGTTTTGCAGATTCCCCGGCTGGTGATTGCTGCAAATCACAGCGGCGCTGGCAAGACCACGATTGTTACCGGCTTGCTGGCCGCGCTTGTTGGCCGTGGGCTGAAGGTTCAATCCTATAAAGTAGGTCCTGATTATATCGATCCCGGCTATCATCGTCTGGCCAGCGGTAAATCGGCGCATAATCTCGATACTTGGCTTTTGCCAGCCGAGAAGACAGTTTCTATCTTCGCGGAAACATCAGCAAACAATGATATTGCAATTATTGAAGGCGTTATGGGTTTGCATGATGGCGGACGCAGCGGCATCAGCAGTACGGCCGCGATTGCCAAACTTCTAAATGCGCCGGTAGTTTTGGTGTTGGACGCCAGGTCAATGGGCGAGAGTGCAGCCGCCACTGCGCTGGGCTATAAGCTGTATGACCCTGAGGTGAATTTTGCTGGCGTAATTATTAACCGCATCGGTTCAGAATCGCACTATACGATGATCAGTGAGGCGCTGGAGCGGCTAAACATTCCTGTACTGGGCGCTATTAAGCGCAACGCTGCGTTGACCATGCCGGAGCGTCACCTTGGCTTGACTCCGGTAACCGAACATGATGCGGGCCAGACGCTACAGATACTGTCTGAACAAATAAACAGCCAAGTGTCTATTGATCAGATTATCAAAGTGGCACAGCAGGCGCCGCCGCTGCGGTGGGTAAGCAAACAACAGGAGCAGTCTGGAGTTTCCGGCATCCGTATTGGTGTTGCCATGGACGATGTATTTACGTTTTATTATCCGCAAAGCTTGGATGCGCTGGTGTCTGCCGGGGCCAAACTGATTCCTTTTAGCCCGCTACAAGATACTTCTCTGCCCGATGTTGACGGATTGATTCTAGGCGGCGGTTTTCCGGAAATGTTCGTTGAGCAGCTTGCAGCCAATCATCAGATACGTCAAGCCATAGCCCGGGCGGGGAGACAGGGTATGCCGATATATGCCGAATGTGGTGGGCTGATGTATTTGTGCAGGCAAATTACTGACTTCTCTGGCCGATCCCACGAAATGGTCGGGCTAGTGCCGGCAACCTGCGTGATGCAGTCTAAACTGGAAACAGTCGGATATGTAGAGGCTACCGCTTTAGGAGATAACGTATTATGTCAGGTTGGTGAAGTGATTCGTGGGCATGAGTTTCATTTTTCGCGAATGGTACCTGATGAGGCAGATACTGCATTTCCTTGGGCATTTCAATTTAGAAAAATTAGAACTGAAGCAACTTATCTGGGTGGCTTCATGACTGATAACATTCTGGCATCGTATCTTCATCAGCACTTTGCTGGTAGTGAGAAGGTGGCCAGACGCTTTATCGAGAAATGCAGGCAGTTTAAACGTAGTAAGGAAAAACTGGTTTTACATTCTTACGAGGCGCAGTAATCAAAAGATAAAGGAGTTGTTTTTTACCAATGAAAAACATGTATTCTCTTATCACACTGTGCATACTTGCCATTTTTGGCTGCGTAAGCCTGATGCCGTCACAGGCAGCCGCTGCACCGACCACTGCAGATAAAAAAGCTATTTTAGTTGTAAGTTTCGGTACAACCTATCCTGATACCATGAAATCAACAATTGAAGCTGTTGAAAACAAGATAAAAGTCGAGTTTCCTGATTATGAAGTCCGCCGGGCGTTTACTTCCCGGATTATCATTAAAAAGCTGGCCGAGCGGGATGGCGTGAAAATTGACACCGAAAAAGAAGCACTTGCCCGGTTGAGTGCTGAAGGTTTCCGCGAAGTTATTGTCCAGCCGCTGCATATTGCTGCCGGTGAAGAATTTGATTTGGTCAAGGGGATTGTAAGGCATCATGAAGCCGCTAGAACTTTTGACAAAATTGCATTAGGCCGACCTCTTCTGTATTTTATGGGACAAGAAGACAAAGCTGACGACTATCTGGTCGCCGTGAAAGCCATAGAGGCTCAGCTGCCCAAACAGAAAAAGGGTGAGGCTGTTGTATTGATGGGACATGGTGGTGTTCATCCCGGCAATTCGGCCTATGCTGCATTGCAGCTCAAATTACATGACGAAGGCTATAACAATGTGTATATCTACACTGTCGAAGGCTATCCGACCCTAGATGATGTCATGAAAAAGCTAAAAACCAATAAAGTGAAAAAAGTGACTTTGATGCCGTTCATGCTGGTGGCTGGCGACCATGCCACTAATGATATGGCTGGCGACGAAGAGGATTCGGCGAAATCGCAGTTAAATGCCGCCGGATTCAAAGTAGCGACCTATGTACATGGTTTAGGAGAAAATCCCAGATTCCAAGATGTTTATGTTCAACACGTGAAAGATGCTATTGCTGAACTTAATAATCCTGAAGCCCAAAAACACTAAAAAATATCTAAAACAATATAAAAAGTTAGGTGGGGGCAAATAGAGGAGCCCGGTGAAAAATAGATTAGACTGAAATACATCCCCTCGCCGATTGGGGATGTATTTCTTATTTACTACAAAGGGGGAAGAATTCTTGACCATCAAAAAAGCACTGACCGGATTAGCGACAGTGCTGTTGGTATTGTTGACAATTACCGGTCAGGCCCAGGATGGCCTGTCTTTTTCCTGTCAGTTTCCGTATTACCTTGGGAAAGCTAGGGATTCTGTGACTCCCGGTACGCAGACAACCGCGCTATTTAGTATCGAAAACCGCGGTGCTGTCGATAAAGAGGTGGTCATAACAATCAGCCTGCCACCAGGATTTAGTCCGGTCGGACATCTGGAAAACTGGGAGATAAAAGAACAAGCAGATCAGTATTTTTTAATAAGGAAAATGGTGCTGCCAGGTGGTTACAGTCAGTGGTATGACTTGCTGACATTGCATGTGGCAGCAGATGTGGCGCCTGGCAGCTATACAGCTACTGTTACGGCGGGGGCAACTACGCAGCAGGTGCCAATTAGCGTCAGTACGGGCACAGGTGACGCTGCCGCGCCGATTATGCTCTCTGGTATGGTTTTGCCCTTGGACAAAGACGGCAAATCAGATGAGCGTATGGGGCGCAATGTCTTAGTGCTGCGTGACAGACAATGGGATTATTACAAAAATCTATTTACCGGCAAAGGCGCTTCTAACCAAGAAATTGAGGCTATTCACCCGGTAACTTACTTGGGACTAGATATCGTAAATCCATCCGGAGTACAAAAACTGGCTGTTGTTACCGTCCACCTTCTAGATGCCGGCACTCATCAGCCGGTGAGCGGTTTGTTTACTCCTGGTGCGACCAGTGAAGATGTAAATGGCGGTGCACTGGATGGTCAAAAGAATTACTTAGAAGCCTTTGTGGCCATAAATGGTGACTCTTGGCAACGTCTTCAGCTACCGGTGTATGCGGATGAACGTGATTTGACTGGCGGAGAGTACATTCTCCAGGCAGAGCTAAAGGACGGGGTGAAACCGCCACTGGTGTGTGAAGTGCCGCTTACTATTGTAAAAAAGGACAGCAAGGCACTGGTAGTAGTCAGTATCGCGGTACTGGCAGTGACGGCAGGCTTGCTGGTGGCACTGAGGCATCTGCGTCAGGTACTGAGGGTGTTAAAAACGCGCTGGCTGGTAACCATTGCCTTGTTTGGTGCGGCTGCTTTTGCTGTAGTCAATGTGCCGTCAACCTTGTTAAATGATTTTTTTCATATTTTGCTGGGGCCATTCGGATTTTTAGTAACAGGCCTGTTTAGCAGTGTATTTCTCTATATGATGGTAGTGGCACTTGTCATCTTAATTCCCCGCCCAGGTGTGGTAGCGCTGATGACTGTGGTCCGTATGCTTTTAGGCATGCTGGCGTTCGGACAAATTTCGCCAATTGGTCTGCTGTCCTATGGTGTGCATGCTCTCTTGCTGGAGCTCCTGATTTATGGCAGTGGAATGTATGGCTGGCTGCAAAAGCGAGAAGAACAAAGGATACCTTTGGGCAAAATTGCGCTTTTGGCGATTAGCTGCGGTGTGGCTGATACCATTGCAACCTATGTAGGATTGCAGGCTATGGCGTTTTTGTATCGCATGTATTATGCGGCATGGTATATTGCTCTGGTTTTGGTCTTTAACGGATTTATCTATACAGTGATCGGTGCTGCCTGCGGTACGGCCTTGGGTAAACAATTAGCCAGAGTCGGGGGAGATTGACAAGATGGATAATATGATACAGTTTTGTGATGTTTCCTTTACCTATAGGCATCGTAGCACTCCCAGTGTAAAAAATGTCAGTCTCCAGGTTTCACCAGGAGAATTCTTGTTGCTGACAGGAGCCACAGGGTGTGGTAAAAGTACATTGCTAAAGATGCTCAATGGCCTGATTCCTCATGAAAGCGGCGGAAAACTTGTGGGAGAAGTATTAGTGGGCGGGCGGTCAACGCGTGGCTTGAGTGTGGCAGAGATGAGTCACACCGTTGGCATGGTGTTTCAAAACCCGGATGATCAGATTTTTTCAACAACAGTTTTTGATGAAGTGGCATTTGTTCTAGAAAATATGGGAATGACGCCAGCTCAAATTGAGCCACAGGTTAAAGCAGCGCTGCGGCTGGTAGGTCTCTTCGATAAGGCTGAGGCCAGTGTCCATGATTTGTCAGGCGGCCAAAAACAGCGTCTGGCTGTAGCGGCTGTATTGGCAGCTAAACCACAGGTATTGGCGTTGGATGAACCCATTAGTCAGCTTGACCCGCAGGGCGCGGCAGAATTATTGTCGGTGTTGAAACAACTGAATGAGAACCTAGGAATTACCATTATTATTGTCGAGCATCGGCTGCATGAAGTACTGCCGTTATGTCATAAGGTAGCCATTATGGATGACGGACAAATTATTTGGCAAGGAAAACGCGAGGAGGCATATAATTATCCGGAAATGTTTGCCGCCTACGGTCTTAGGTTGCCGCAGCCTGTTACCATTTGTCACCAACTAGGGGTTACGGTGCGTTCGGATAAAGTCAGCGATGCAGTGGCGGCCATTCGCCAATGTTATGTGATTCCTGATAGTAAACCAATTTTTCGTAAAGCAGCACCTTATACTGAATTGCCGCCGCAAAATCCGGCAATTATTGCCCGGAAATTATGTTTTCACTACGATAACCCTGAGCAATTAGTACTCAAAGATGTTGAACTTACGGTTCCCCCCGGACAATTTATTGCCCTGATGGGAAGTAACGGGGCTGGTAAGTCCACTTTGCTGCATTTGCTCGGCGGTTTACTCAAACCGGTAGCAGGCGAGATACAAGTATTGGGACAAAGAGTTACGTCAGTATCCCCTGCTGTGGGTATGGTTTTGCAAAACCCTGATTTCATGCTGTTTAACAGCACGGTGCGAGAGGAAATCAGCTTTAGCCTGCGCCAGCAACATAACGGCAATGGTGCTGGCTGGACAAAGTATTGTGATTTTCTGGTGGACAGACTGGGGCTAAAAGGACTGGAAGAAGATTTCCCGTTGGCCTTAAGTCGCGGTCAGCGATTACGGGTGGCTATTGCTGCCGTACTGGCC
>NZ_JBYKYF010000043.1:4647-8571 GCF_057736855.1 Sporomusa sp. | reverse complement strand
GATGAGCCGACAACCGGTCAGGATATTGGTCATATTGAGGATATTGTGTTGCTGCTCAAGGAATATACCCGTCAGGGCGGTAGTATCATTTTCTGCACCCATGATACTGAGGTCGCAGCCCGGTTTGCTGATCGCATTGTCGTCATGTGCCAGGGCAGAGTGGTGGCCGATGATGTACCGGCTGCTGTTTTTCAGGATCAGGCTATGCTTATGGCCAGCGGTCTTAAACCGCCTGCGGTGTTACTGACCGCCCAGGCCTTGTATGGTGGTATAGCGCTTACCGTTGAGGAGGTGGTAGGTTATGTACGACAGACATGTCTGGGAAGCTACGCCGGGGACAACCCTGCTTCATAAGGCCGATGTCCGTACCAAAATGGTGTTATTAATCCTGTTGGCAGCTGTGGTTCTGATTGTGGACAGTCCCCGGACGCTGTTTATACTATTTTGCTTGGCTCTGGGTCTGCATGTTGTTGCCCGGTCATCTCCTGACAGATGGCGTATTCTTATGATCTTTATTCTGCTTGGGGTTTGGGGCTCAATGACAAGTCAGGCGTTATTTTATAACCGAGAGCCGCGAACCATTATTGCTTGTCTGTTATCACCGACGACACCAGGTATTGGCGCATTGACCGGCGGGGTATATATCTACCGGGAAGGTCTGGAATACGGCGCTGTGCAGGCACTGCGTTCAGGCACGATGCTGACTTTAGGTCTCTTGCTTAACTGGACTTCAGATCCCCGGCAACTGCTGCGCAGCATGGTTTCATGGAAACTGCCTTATGAAATGGGCTTTATGTTGATAACTGGCCTTAGATTTTTGCCGGTCATCTTTCAAGAAACTGGTGTTGTACTGACAGCACAGCGTCTCAGGGGTTTTACCCCTTTTCGGACACTATCGCCCCGTCGTCTTATTCGGACGGCTTTTCAAACATTATTTCCCATTTTGGCGCGGACGTTGCGTCGGGCGGCGACTTTGGCTTCTTCTGTCGAAAGCCGTGGGTTTGGGCGGGAAACACCGCAGACGGCACTACCGGCATGGTCATACCCGGAAAGGCTTGTTTGTCATATCATGCTGCTGACTGTGTTGGGTCTTATCGTCCTTAAAGTCATAGACTCACTACAATATAATGGTTTCTTGTATGTACCAACTTGGCGATGGTTATATGACTTGATGAAAGTGTGGCTGTAGTTATATGCGAAAACTTATCACAACAGGGATTACCCTTTTATTCGTTTGTACTTTGGGTGTATTAGCGGCCCATGTTTTTGGCATCAACAGCCAAGTGAGCATCTCCAGTAACCAGAAGGGCACGCAGACAGGCGCTTATGGCAGAGTACTGGAAATCGTTTTAGGCCAGACGGAGGTATATACCTACCAACGCATGGGCTTTAACAGAGGCTTTGTCCGCTTTTCGCCTGATAGCCGATTCTTGGCAGTTGGCTCAGAAACCGGGGAGGTACTGCTTTACGATACCAAGGGAAGCCTTATTTGGCGTAAACATATGGGATTAGGTAAGCTGACGGCATTGGAATTTTCGCCAGACGGAGGTTCGGTGCTGGTTGGCGAAAGCAGCCAGCAGGGTTGTTTGATCTGTTTGAGTGTAAAAGACGGCAGTGAGCTATGGCGACAGGTCAGTGTACAGGAACTGGGTGTCAACATTAAAGAAAAAACCTATCCCGGTATGGTAGCCATCCGAACCGATGCCAGCGGTATGATTTACGCTGTTGCTCAGCGATATGTCAAACATTCTGATGGGCGCAGCGAGTATATTGGTCGGATTTATAAATTTACGGCTGCCGGAGAACGAGTGGGGATGTTCCCTAGTGACCACAATCTCGATTGCTGGGTTAACTGGATCAGTGTGGATGCAGCAGGGGAAAGGGTTGGCTTTGCTACCGCTAATTTTGATGTGGCGAACTACCAGTATGACAGACATATCTATTGTCTGAACGGTGAACTCAATACTGTATTGTGGAGTAATTATATAGATCTGGTTCCGCCATATCAAAATGTTACTATGCGCACAAGCCCTGAACTTAGCCCTGACGGGAAGTATGCATCGGCTATTGCCAGCGATGGGCGCTGTTTTCTGTTTGACGGCAAGGATGGACGGGAATTATGGCAGCGCAGTATCAGCAGCCCGCAGAAGATTGGCGGTGTCACGATTAATGCTAACGGCAGCAATAGTTTGATTATAGGGGAGTATGCCGTATATACAATAGGCAACACCTATAATAAGGCCAATTGGCAACTGCCAACTCCAGTGGAACACCCTAACTCCAACAGCCTGTTTGTGTTTGATTTACAGGGTAAACTGGTCAATAGCTATAAGCTTGGCGGTACCATTGAGGAAATGGCTGTCGGCAGCAAGCTGGCAGCCCTGGCGGTCGGCAGGAATGTCCGCTCAAAAGATCCGTCAGTGCATGGCCTGTATATTGTCACAATACCGGAAGCACGTTTGGTTGATTATGCTGCCACCAGCGGCGGACCATGTATTGCTGTCGCTATCAGCGCGGACGGACGGTATGTAGCCGGAATAGAGGCCCCTATTCGACTCGATGATGGTCAGGTTATCGGAGAATACAAGCTAACCTTATTGGCAAGACAATAAGGATATACGCATATTTGTATGTAACTGCAGCGGAATTTGATTCGATGGAGATGACGCCATGGGAACAAGTAGGCAATTGAGGCTGTTGATTATTTGTGTGCTTTTAGGACAGTTGCTAGTAACTGGTGGCTGTACCGGAAAAAACAGTGTAAGTCCGCCTTCAGGCAGGCTTACAGCTGACTTAAGCAGTTACGAAATTGTGGACAGTACTGGTTATGTTTTGAAACTGCCGCAAAGACCGCAGAAGATTGTATCGCTCTCTGTCAGTACTGATGAGATTCTTATGGCTCTGGTAGCAGCAGAGCGCATTGCCGCTCTCACGTATTTGGCAGATGACAGCGGTATTTCCAATATTGCAGAGCAGGCAAAAGCTATTCCCAAGAGGGTACGGGCCAATTCTGAAAGTATCATCGCACTCCAGCCAGACCTGGTGCTTATACCTGACTGGCAGCCGCAGGCATTCATTCAAACGCTCCGGGATTCCGGTGTTCCGGTATATGTTTATAAAAGCCCGACAAACATTGACGAGGTGAAAGACTCAATTATAGCCATCGCTCACGCGGTGGGCGAAATCGAGGCTGGTAAGCAATTGGTAGCCGAAATGGATAGACAATTGGCACGAATTAAGGAGAAAGTGCGGCAGATTCCAGTTGGCAGCCAGCAGGTGGTCATTCGGTATACCCTGTTAGGCGGCAGCGGTGGCAAAGGCAGTACGTTTGAAGATATTTGCCGTCACGCCGGAGTAGTTGACGGTGCGGCGGTGGCCGGACTGGGTATGAATGAGATAATGTCCAAAGAACAGATTATCGGCGTTAACCCAGATATTATCTTGTTGCCGCTTTGGGATTATACCGGTAAAACCGATATGAAGAAATTTGGTGAAGAAGTACAGCATGATCCGTCACTGCAAGCAGTTAAAGCCGTTCGGAGCAAACAGCTAATTGCTGTGCCTGACAGTTATTTGTCCAGCACATCACAGTATATTGTGCTGGGAGTACAAGCAGTAGCTAAAGCTGCGTATCCACAGTATTTTTAGATTAGAGAAACATTGGGGGAGGGATACTTATGGGCCGTATATTGTTTATGAGCAATATTGACCGTCAAGTTGTCATGATGGAAAAAGCCAGACAGCAATTGGTTGAGGAGGAGTATCTTTTTGAGGAAAGCAGTGTACTTTTTTTAAACGACAGTCTGGTGTGGGGCCCTGAGTGGCAAACAAGGCTTGCAAATAGTGACATGGTGCTGTTTTCCTGGATGGGAATGGGCCGGGATACGCGTTTTTTAAAAGAAGCGGTTGAGTTTTTGCGAATAC
>NZ_JBYKYF010000043.1:2994-4619 GCF_057736855.1 Sporomusa sp. | reverse complement strand
TAAGATTAGGCACATCATGCTGGCAACCGAAGTGCAGCCAGAGGATGCGCTTAGCGGGGTGACGCCGGAGGAACGAAGTACAATACGCAGGTATTTGTCCTATAGTGGGCTGGACAACTACCGCAACCTTTGGTTATGGCTTAATAACCAGTATTGTCAGCACACTTATGCATGTCAGCCGCCGCGTGAACTGGCGTGGAATGGTATTTTCCATCCGCGGGCGGACAAATGTTTTACCGAGAGTGAGGAATATCGGCGACTATTTTGCAAACCCGAACAGGCAACTATTGGCATCATATTTCCCCGGGATGAATGGATTTGGTCAGATTTGACTTATCAGAGTGAGCTTATTGAGGCCATCGAAGCTCAGGGATTTAATGTCATTGCCGTCTTTAGTCATTGGGCGCGTATTGCCGAGCTTAATGCACCTGGTGTCGATGATGCGGTAACTACTTATTTTTATAATCATGGTAGGCCTTGCATTGATGTGCTGATTAATACTTTTAAATTTTCTCTGACGGTAGGAAAGCCTGTTGATCAGGAATTTCTGCATAATCTGGGAGTGCCGGTATTGCAGGCCTATGCTTTACTTCGGTCACGGGAATCCTGGCAGGAAAGTATCGAGGGCCTAACACCAATGGAAATTACCTGCAGTATTACCATGCCCGAGTTTGACGGGGTCATTCACGCTGTGCCCATTGCTGGCAAAGAGCAAATGCCTGATGGTACAACCAAATACCAGACACTGCCAGAGCGAATTGAGCGAGTGGCTGCCAAAGCCGTCAAATGGGCCAAGCTGCGGCGTAAAGCCAACAACCAAAAGAAGATTGCTATTATTTTTCATAATTATCCGGCGACAAATTCGCATATCGGCAGTGCCCAGGGTATGGATTCACCGGCCAGCATCAGGCTTCTCTTAGAACGTATGGCTGAGCGGGGATATCAAGTCGATACGATTCCGCCTGACAGCCGCGCGCTCATGGATAGTCTACTGGCCGCTGCCACCAATGACCGCAGGTTTTTGTCTGATACTGTGGTGGAACAGGCACCAGGCAAAGTGACGGCTAGCGAATATCGCGAATGGTTTAATGTACTCGCACCCCAGACGCAGGTCCAGCTTATTAAGGACTGGGGCCAACCACCGGGTGATGTCTTTAACTATGAAGAAAAATTATTGGTGCCTGGTATGCTAAACGGTAATATTTTTATTACCGTGCAGCCGCCGCGGGGGTTTAGTGAGGATCCCGGGAAGTTGTATCATTCGCCGGACTGCGCTCCTACCCACCATTATCTGGCTTATTATCACTGGATTCGAGATATTTGGCAGGCTGATGCGGTTGTTCATGTCGGTACCCATGGCACGCTGGAGTGGTTGCCAGGCAAAGGGACCGCGCTATCTGGCAGTTGCTATCCGGACTTAGCCATTGGTGATTTGCCGAATGTGTATCCTTACCTTATTTCCATTGTCGGTGAGGGGATTCAAGCCAAGCGGCGCGGCGCTGCTTGTTTAATCGGGCATTTGCCGGCGCCCATGAGTCAGGCCGGGACCTATGATCAACTGGCAGAACTAGAAAAGCTGTTGGATGAGTACTGTCATTTTGCACAAAATCAGCCGGGAAATATCC
>NZ_JBYKYF010000043.1:0-2984 GCF_057736855.1 Sporomusa sp. | reverse complement strand
GGTAGCGGAGGCCAGTCTTGCCGAGGATATGGGACAAGTAGAAGGCGAAGTATTTGACGATTATGTCCAGCGGTTACACAGCTATATCAGCGATATAAAAAACATGCAAATTCGGGTAGGACTGCATGTCTTGGGCTGTCCACCACAAGGGGATACGCTGATAGAATATCTGCTGTGCTTAACCCGGCTGGCTAATGGCGAAACGCCATCTCTCACCGAGACAATAGCCGCTATGCATGGTTATGATTATTATGAGTTGTTGGCCGAGAGCGGTAAACTGTTGCCTGACGGTAGCAAAACTTGTGGCGCATTAGTTGACGAAATTGATCAGAAGTGCCGGGAAGTAATTGTCTGGTTGTTTGACCATGACTTTGCACTGGCGGAGGCGGAGCAGGTAGCAGAGCTGCCGTGGGCGGCCAAAACCAGTGCTGAACTCCAAGCGCAGCTTAAACAAACAGCGCGGTATATCTGCCAGACACTTGTCCCTAACTTATATAAGACCGAGCAAGAAATCACCAATATATTGGCTGCCTTAGAAGGCCGATTTGTTGAACCCGGACCGGCAGGTGCACCCACCAGCGGTATGGCTGATATTTTGCCGACAGGACGCAATTTTTACGGTGTTGATCCACGTACCCTGCCAACTCCGGCTGCGTGGGAACTGGGTCAGACCTTGGGGAATAGTGTGATTGAGCGCTATATTGCCGATGAAGGCCATTACCCAGAAAACATTGGCATGATTTTCTGGAGTGGCGCTAATATGCGCAGTCAGGGGCAATGTATTGCTGAATTTCTATATTTTTTAGGCGTGCGTCCGGTATGGCAGCGGGGCAGTCAGCGGGTTATTGACTTAGAGGTTATTCCGCTGTCAGAGCTCAAGCGCCCGCGGATTGATGTGACTGCTCGCATTAGCGGCCTGTTTCGCGATACCATGCCCATGGCATTGAAATGGATGGATAAAGCCATCAGTCTTGTGGCCAATCTGGAAGAAAGTAGCGAGGTTAACTATATTCGCAAGCATGTGCTGGCAGATGCGGCGCTGCTGACAGAGCAGGGCATAGACAAGCCTGCTGCCTGGGAACAGGCCTGCTATCGGATATTTGGCTGCCCGCCAGGCACGTATGGTGCCGGTGTTGGTCATCTGTTGGAAGAAAAGAACTGGGAAACTGTTGACGATTTGGCTAACGTATATGTACGCTGGGGTGCCCATGCCTATGGCGCTAAGAGCAGTGGCGCTTTTGTACCACAGCTCTTCAGCCGCCGCCTGGCAAGTTTGGATGTTACTGTGAAAAACGAGGATAACCGGGAAGTTCATATGCTTAATTCTGATGACTTTAACTCGTATCATGGCGGGATGATTGCGGCTGTCCGCAGCCTGAAAGGAGCGGCACCGCGCTCGTACTGTGGCGACAGTTCCAACCGCCAGCAGGTCAAGCTCCGGAGTCTAGATGAAGAGTTTAAACGTTTGTTCCGTGGTGAAGTCATGAATCCCAAATATATTGAAGGTATGAAACAGCATGGATACAAAGGTGCCGCTGACTTGGCCGGGGTAGTGGCGCACTGCTACGAGTGGGATGCCACCAGCGCCGTGATGGAGGACTGGATGTACAAAGGCTTGGCAGAAAAATACGCTCTAGATCAGGATATGCAGGACTGGATGAAGGATGTCAATCCCTGGGCGTTGCAGCGAATTGCCGAAAAATTGTTAGAGGCCGAGATGCGCGGCCTATGGCACGCTGATGATAAGACTAAGTACGAATTGCAGCAAATATATCTGGATATTGACGGCGAGTTGGAAGAACGGAGTGACAGGTAAATTATGCTGAGGATGTTGATTTTGAGTCTTACCGGTCAATGCAATTTTGCCTGTAAATATTGTTATGCCCATGAACATCCGACAGAAATTATGGATGTTGCTACAGGCATTGCCGCCGTTGAACTGGCGGCGGCAGACGGACAACCCTTTGTACTGCAGTTTAGCGGCGGTGAACCGCTGCTAAACTTTCCGGTAATGCAAGCAATTATCCGCCATGTTCGAGAGAATAGCCTGCCTGTCATTATGCAACTGCAAACCAATGCTTCGCTCGTGACCAGGGAGGTGGCGGCTGTATTGAAAGCCGGTCAGGTAGGTATCGGAATTAGCCTTGACGGACGGCCTGATATCAATGACAGGCAGCGTTGTCTGCCTGATGGTCAAGGAACCTGTCGTCAGATACTGACAGGCGCTGGTCAGTTGGCTGCCCAGGGGATTGCTACCGGCATAACTTGTGTTGTCACTAATGAGAATGTAACCAAACTGGCTGGTGTAGTGGAAATGGCTTATTACCTGGGAAATGTACGGCGGATTGGTTTTGATCTTTTACGTGCTCAGGGAAAGGGCGGTGAGGTTACGCCGCCTTCGCCAGATGCTGTAAAGCAAGGAGTAAAAGCAGCGCTAGCGACGGCAGAATACATGGCTAAACAGACAGGTACAACCATATTGTTTTCCCAAGTTGAACGGGTAGATATGTTGGCTAGGCAACAACTGCAGGGGTTTGCGCATTGTCATGCCATGAACGGCGAAGCGGCATTTGTGGATGCCCAGGGCAATATGTATGCCTGTGCCTCGCTGGCTGGTAATCCTGATTTTTATTTGGGGCATGTGAAAACAGGTCTGGATAAGGCTAAACAGCAAAAAGTCGCGGCTTCGATTCAAGCCGGTATGAATTTTTGTTTGCGGTGTCCTTCGTTTTCTTTGTGCGGCGGGGCATGTTTTGCCCGCTGGTATGGGGCAGGCTGCGGTGATCAGGGGTATGCAGCCGAGTGTGCGTTAAAACAGGTAGCCATCGAGTGGTATCTTGAACATCAAGGACAGGGGAGAAATGGGAATGAAAGCTGCGTTACTGCATGTAGATGTTAGTGGCGGTCCGGAAAGCCGTAACCTGGAGCTGTTAGCCAACGCTATCCGCTTAGCGGCAGACGCCGGAGCTAAGTGGATTGTTACG
>NZ_JBYKYF010000408.1:0-2203 GCF_057736855.1 Sporomusa sp. | reverse complement strand
GTTTGGGAATCTCTACCTAGCCTGCCTTGCAGCAGGCTATGAAAAAAAGGCATTCGATTATCTCGATGAATACAGGAAGAAAAGAAGGAAAAAGTAGCGCCTTCTATATCTGTAATCGACCACCTATGCCAATAGCAAACATAAACATATCCTCATAGCTGCCCCTCTCATTTTATAAAATTGCCTCATCCTTTAATGTTCCTTTGTCTGGGTTTGCCTGTGTGTGTCTGCGCGCAGAGAGGGGATAAACTCTCCTGTCCTTACCTCTTGATTTAACCTTTCGCCGAGTCTTTCAGCAGTAACATCTAAATCATACTGTGATTGCAGCCCGAGCCAGAACTCCGCTGATGTCCCAAAAAACCTTGCAAGCCTTAAGGCAGTATCAGCAGTAATCCCACGCTTGCCAAGAACAATCTCATTGATTCTCCTTGGTGGCACACCAATATTTAAGGCCAGTTTGTTTTGACTTATACCCATCGGCTTTAGAAATTCTTCTAAAAGGACCTCGCCTGGATGCACAGGATAAAGCTTTTTGTTCATAACTCACCTCCTTAATGATAGTCAGTTATTTCCACATCATAGGCATCAGCTTTCTGCCAGGTAAAGCAAATGCGCCATTGGTCATTGATCCTGATGCTATATTGACCTTCACGGATACCCTTTAGCTTTTCAAGCTTATTAGCCGGTGGTATCCTTAAATCATTCAGGCCTCTGGCATTATTTATCATTCGTAACTTCCTTAATGCAGTCTGTTGAATATCTCCTGGTAATTTATTCGATCCCTCCCGACTATACACCCTTTCTGTTTCCCTGTCCTTGAATGATTTTATCATCTTATTCATTATATAACGGATAGCGTTAAACATCAAGGGTTACATCAGAGGCATATACCCCTCAAGTGCTTTTTAACACTTTCTCTTCTTATTCATGCCACCTCGCTGTTTAAGGTTTGGCTGCGTCCTTTTTTCATCCTCCCTTCATTGGATTGAAAAACCACCTGTTTTTATTCAAAGCAGAGCCTTTCAAAAACTGCCAAGCTGTTGGCGGTCAGGTATAGTGATTTGTTATGTGGTTTTTCCAAAAAAGTCCGAGGCAAATGATTTTATTAAGGGACCTACAATTGGCTCTAAATCTGATAATGGAACTACTTTAATAGAGAGGCCATTTTTTACTGCCTGTTTTCTAAAAACATCATTAGCAGTAGAATTTTCTGTAATTATTAGCTTTTCAGCCCATTTATTGTTAGCCTTCCATGCCTCTCTAAAAAGAGCTTCAATGTCTTTTTCGTTCGGAGATTCATCAACTACCCGTGACAATACATGTCCAAATACATAAGCGCTGGCTGCATCCATGAGCACATAGATGTCGTAAGGTTCATCCTTTACAAACAAAAACTCTTCATTAATTCTGACGGCTATCCATGCTTCATTGACACGAAACTGATCGGGAGTAAGCATAATAAATATTCCTTTTATTTAAAAATATCTATAGGTATGAACTGCATAACGTAAAGCTCACCTGCCGCTATGGAGCGCCAGCGGAATAGCGGTCAGGTGGAGCGCCTTGTTAGACCGCTGCATCAATTAGGACCACCATGTTCTTTGTACCAAGCATAGAGAGGGGCTGGGAGATTCTGTTCAGAGTTGACACCAAATGATTGGATTGTCTTGCCGTCACTAAGAATGCAGGCAAAGACTTCTCCTGTTTCATTGTTGATGGCAAAGGCAGATTCCTCAATGCTACAGCTGTGAGGAGCGCATCCACTGCCCACATAGAAATTCCCTTTAAGCTCAAGTTCTGAAGAAACGGAGAGATTTTTAAAGAAATGATCGTACTCGGCTCCAAGAAGTGCCTTGAATTTTTCTTAAACAGCTGATTCGTTAAAGACCCTCGTAGGATGTTGACCTACATATTTCGTTAGATCAGCCAGGTGGGGCGGCTGTGGTGCTTCCTGGAGTTGAGGCGTCGGAGTTACTTGTGCCTCTTTGGTTTTTGGGGTTGGAAGCCGAAGAGATACAAGCTTCCACGCCACGAGACCTTCGCGATGGAACACAAAGGTAACTGGATCGTCTATATCCCCTTTCTTTTTTACGGAAACAGCAAACCTATCGAAACTTTCGTAACCCATAGTCATTTCTATATCCGAAGTTCCACTCGGTTTGCTCTCCGTGTTAGGGGCCCCTTTTTCAAGGTTTGGTATGTT
>NZ_JBYKYF010000407.1:1248-2206 GCF_057736855.1 Sporomusa sp. | reverse complement strand
CGCTCTCCCGGCGAATATATGTCCCCCTTATTAAATTTTTGCAAAAAACCTTACCTACTCTATTTGTTTACTTCCCACGTAATTGGAGATTATCACTACTTAATAATACTCGTCAAATTGATGCTTTTTGGATTGAAATAGTAAATGAATTCAGAGACGGTGGGTTGTACAGTTTGAATATTTCAGTCAATACTATCTTTTTCACAAACCAAAATCTTGAACACATCATTTAAACCCTATATACTCACATCAATGCCCAAAGTTAAAAGATACTGTGAAAACGTTAAATTTTTAGATCTCGAAAGAACAGCCATTAAAATAAGAGAAGAAGTCATAAAAGCACTTGTTGAAGCAAAGTCGGGGCACAGTGCCGGCTCTTTGGGAACAGCCGATATATTTTCCGCTCTTTATTTTGAAATTCTCCAGGGCGAAGACAAATTTATATTATCAAACGGTCATATTTGCCCAGTATGGTATACAACATTGGCATTAAAAGAAATACTTCCGAAAAATGAGCTAAAAACACTTCGGAAAATCAACGGAACCTTGCAGGGGCATCCGCACAGAAATACCAAAATAGGTATTGAAAATTCCAGCGGTCCTCTGGGCCAGGGTTTATCCCAAGCTATTGGCATGGCAATGGCAGCACAAATAGATGGAAGGATACACCGGATATACTGCCTTACGAGTGACGGCGAATTAAACGAAGGTCAGATCTGGGAAGCGGCGATGGCTGCGCCAAAATACAATCTCAACAATCTCACATGGATTATAGACCGCAATAATATTCAAATTGACGGAACAACTGAACAAATTATGCCTTTAGAACCTTTGAGAGAAAAACTTGAAAGTTTTAACTGGTATGTTATAGAAATAGATGGTCATAATATTGAAGAAATTATTAATGCATGTAATATGGCTAAAGCAGTTGCACAGCGTCCAACTGCTATAATAGCTC
>NZ_JBYKYF010000407.1:300-1238 GCF_057736855.1 Sporomusa sp. | reverse complement strand
GAAGCCAGGCAAGCCTTAAAACAGCTTAGAAGCCTTGAAGGCCGCATCGAAAGCGAGTATGAATAATAAATCATTAATATTGTATATCAGCTTACTTCCGGTCATAGTATTAGTACTATTAATACTGGGTGCCGGTTATTTTTTAATGAAAGATGAATTTAAATTACCTAAGGTTTTTAGTAGTGAACCTCAGGTCAGAAGACTGGAAGGATTTCCTGTGGTGGTAAATGTATCAGAAGAAATTGAAAAACAAAGAAGAGTAATTAAAAGCCAGGAAGAACTTGAAGACTTCCTGAAAACCGTAGATCCATCCGGAAATTTAGCATTAGGTGAAAAAATTGATTTTAATCGAGAATATTTAATCGGTGTTTCTTCCTCTACCCTCACCAAAGAAGGTTCACAACTAAAGGTAAGAAAACTTTACGAAAATAACGAAGAAAATGAACTATTGGTCTCACTCAAACAAACAATACCTGCCGAAACGTGTTTAGTTACTCAGCAATTAAATGTCCCCGTAGATTTAGTAGCCATTAGCAAAACTGATTACGAAATTACGTTTGAAGTATCAAAGGAAATTATCAGCGATTGCGGTGAATTCGAAGATACAAACAACAATACGGAGACAGAATAGAAATACAGAATAAACAGAATTAGGTTTAGCAACTTATATGAACGAGACTGCCCTAAAATCATTAAGAGATGCATTTGGTGAGGCTTTAGTTGAGTTAGGAAGCGAGAATGACGATATTGTCGTATTAACTGCAGATTTAGCCGAATCAACCAGAGTCCATGATTTTGAAAAAAAGTTTCCCAATAGATTTTTTCAAATCGGCGTAGCAGAACAGAATTTAGCCGGAGTATCAGCCGGATTGGCTTTTGCAGGAAAAATTCCTTTCATGACCTCTTACTCTGCTTTTTCCCCTTACGGGAACTGGGCT
>NZ_JBYKYF010000407.1:0-290 GCF_057736855.1 Sporomusa sp. | reverse complement strand
AAAATTGTCGGTACTCATTCAGGTTTTTCACCATCCAGAGACGGGGCAACTCATCAGGCGTTAGAAGATATTGCTTTGACACGGGTTCTACCTAATCTAACAGTTGTCGTACCGGCAGATGCCTGGGAAACAAAGAAAGCGGTTAAAGAAATTACTAAACATATCGGACCAGTCTATTTGCGTCTAACCAGAGATAGTACTCCCATCATTACAAAAGAAGATGACAAATTTGAAATTGGAAAAGCGAAAATATTAAGAGAGGGCAATGACATTACAATAATCGGGTGCGG
>NZ_JBYKYF010000042.1:0-15091 GCF_057736855.1 Sporomusa sp. | reverse complement strand
CATCATCCGGATTTATCCGCAAACCATTCCAATATTCCGTTCCTTCGGTATGGGATGCCTGGGTTGTCCATCATCAGCCGGCGAACCTCTTACCAAAGCTGCGGAAATTCATGGTCTTGACATATCTGAGTTATTGGCGGCATTAAACAAAGTCGTTCCGGCTAACAAATAATAAGGAGATGATAATATGAGTGCTTTTTTAGCGCCAATTCATTACTGGTTATATAACAAAATTCGTTATGTTATTGAGCGTGAACAAATGATTTTTGCCGAGGCTGACAGCCTGTGCGGCGGTACTGCCGAGGAGGCCCGCGCCCAAGCATGGCAAAGCTACGGGACACCATTGCCGGAGGCAGACCTTGCGGAGTATATCGATCAAAGCAACATTCATGGGTGGCTGCAGCGGCAAATTAATATTGCCGAAAGCCGGGAAGCTGCTTTTATCCAGGCGCTGGTCGATAATTGCGGCGATGCGGCCATGGAAGTAGTACGAAAGGCGTTTAGAGAACATGGCGCGCATTGCGCCCGCCACGCTATGGCTCAGGGTAAGTATGATACTTCTACCGCCCCGGGGATTTATAAAGCCATCAATGACTATTATCTGAATGGCATGCCTTGTGATCAAGCAGATACGATTGTCGAAAGTACTGCTGATAAAATTGTCTGGGAAAGCGAGGTTTGCCTGCAGGAGCCTAATTGGCAACGCGCCGGTGCTGACGGCAAGCTGATGAAGGGGCTTTATCACGAATGGTTGACTACTTTTGTTACTATTCTTAATCCAATTTTTTCCTTTAGACAGACAACTGACGCCCAATCAGGCGGTGCTGTTAATAGATGCGAAATTACTAGGGGGTAGGTAAAAGGCCGTAGTTCTTAGGACTGCGGCTTTTAGCTATTTCCAAATTTGACTGCTTGTGATATAATTTACTTTGTCTTGTCTATTGTTGTCACATAATAGCAGCAGGGGAGGATGGTTTAAATGTACCAAATAGTCGAAAAACGGCAGTTAGCACCACAGATATTTTTGATGGATGTGGAAGCACCTCGCGTGGCTAAATCAGCCAAACCCGGACAGTTTATCATTCTCAAAATGGACGAGAAAGGGGAAAGAATTCCGCTTACCATTTGTGATTATGATGCTGATAAGGGAACGGTCACCATTGTATTTCAAACTTTGGGTAAATCCACCCTGGAAATGGCAGGATACAATGTAGGTGATTCCTTTGCTGATTTTGCCGGGCCTCTGGGTCAAGCGTCTGAATTTATTCATGAGGATATTGAAGCGTTAAAACAGCAGAAGATTATTTTTGTAGCTGGTGGCGTGGGAACCGCTCCGGTTTATCCGCAGGTAAAATGGTTGCAGCAACGCGGCGTTCAAGTGGAAGTGATCATCGGTGCGCGCAACAAAGAAATGGTTATTTTAGAAGATGAAATAAAAGCTTTGGGTGCAAAGGTATATGTTACTACTGATGATGGCTCTTACAGTCGCAAAGGTCTTGTTACTGACGTGCTGAAAGAGCTTATTGATAATGGTACTCGGTATGACCATGTTATTGCCATTGGCCCGATGATTATGATGAAGTTTGTGGCAAAATTGACACAACAATATAATATTAAGACAACCGTCAGTCTGAATCCAATTATGGTTGACGGTACAGGCATGTGTGGTGCCTGTCGGGTGAGTGTGGGCGGCCAGGTTAAATTTGCCTGTGTTGACGGACCAGAATTTGACGGTCATCTGGTAGACTTTGATGAAGCTATGCGTCGTCAGGCCATGTATAAAACCGAAGAAGGCCGACAAATGCTTGCAGCCGAAAAATCAAGCCATACCGGCGGTTGTTGTGGAGGGCATAGATAATGAGCAAAGCAGCTAGAGTACCAGTTCGTGAGCAATGTCCCAAAGAACGTGTTACCAATTTTGATGAAGTATGTCTGGGTTACTCGCTTGAGGAAGCCATGGCGGAAGCATCCCGCTGCCTTAATTGCAAAAATGCCAAATGTGTCAGCAATTGCCCAGTAACCATCGATATTCCAGAATTTATCAGTCATGTTAAAAAAGGCGAAATTGCCGAAGCTGCCAAGATCATTGCGCAGGCCAGTGCTTTACCCGCTGTCTGTGGCCGCGTGTGCCCGCAAGAAACCCAGTGTGAGGGCAAATGTGTTTTAGGAATTAAAGGTGATGCGGTAGCGATTGGCAAGCTGGAACGGTTTGTTGCCGATTGGGCTAGGGAGAATCAAGTAACCGTTGCCGAAACAGCACCGAAAAACGGTAAAAAAGTAGCCGTTATCGGCAGCGGTCCTGCAGGGTTGACTTGTGCCGGCGACTTGGCTCGTAAGGGATATGAAGTCACCGTGTTTGAAGCATTGCACGAGCCAGGTGGCGTGTTGGTGTATGGAATTCCAGAATTTAGGCTTCCGAAAGAAACGGTTGTTAAGCCCGAGATCGAGAACCTCAAAAAACTGGGTGTTAAGATTGAGACTAACGTGGTTGTTGGTAAAACCGTGACCATTGATGAGCTGTTAAATGAAGAAGGTTTTGACGCTGTATTTATTGGCTCAGGTGCTGGGTTGCCGAAGTTTATGGGCATTCCTGGCGAGAACGCTAATGGCGTTTTCTCGGCTAACGAATTCTTAACTCGCAATAATTTAATGAAAGCCTTTAAAGAAGAATATGCAACACCCATTAAAGTCGGCAAAAAAGTTGCTGTTGTAGGCGGTGGTAACGTAGCTATGGATGCGGCTAGAACCGCTGTACGTCTTGGCGCTGAAACGCATATTGTCTATCGCCGTTCTGAAGCCGAACTTCCGGCTAGGGTTGAGGAAGTACATCACGCCAAAGAAGAAGGCATAATTTTTGATGTACTGACCAATCCGACAGAGATTTTGGTGGACGAAAATGGTTGGGTAACCGGCCTGAAGTGCGTAAAAATGGAACTAGGTGAACCTGATGCCAGCGGCCGGAGAAAACCGGTGGTTGTACCTAATTCCGAGTTTGTTATGGAAGTCGATACGGTTATTATGTCACTCGGAACCTCACCTAATCCGCTGATTTCTTCAACTACCGAAGGACTGGAAGTCAACAAATGGCAATGTATTGTTGCTGATGAGGGAACTGGACTTACCAGCCGTGAACGTGTCTACGCCGGCGGCGATGCCGTTACTGGTGCAGCTACGGTTATTCTGGCTATGGGTGCAGGCAAAAAAGCTGCAGCCGCCATTGATAAAATGCTTATGTCTCAAGAATAAAAGCGCTTAAATACAAAAAAACCGTCCAATGCCGATGGCAGAAGGCGGTTTTTTCACTTAGACTAATAGTTGGTGTAAGAGGTAGAGACCAGTTAAAATCAGTGGTTGATGCACAAAATAAACCAATAGCGAGTGGCGGCCCAGCCAGCAAAGCCAGCGATAGGATGCAGCTTTAGGCCATAGTGATTGCTTTGTCGGATATAAGAGCTTACCAACAGCCAGGCCATACAGCACTATACCCAGCCAAGGACATAAAGGGTAATAATCAAGCGAAACAAAGCCTGGTGGTGTGATGCCCAGCGGGATGAGCCAAGGCCAGGAGGTAGTCAAGGTAATGGCTAATCTTCCGGCGATAAGCAAGGCAGTTCCTATCACAGCCAGCGTTAGGATGCTATATCGCTTTAACCAAGGGGCAAGCAGCATACCGCTGCCTAGTAAATGCAAAATACCAAACCGGATATATTCTACCGGATTGAAAACATAGGTAACGGCGGTAATGATTAGACCGGTGCCCAATACCTTCAGGCCGCGATTGACTGAATTATTACTAAGAAAACAGCTGATTCCTGATACTAGCATAAATAGTATGGCGCAAGTTTTGCCTTCATAGTACCAAAAACCGTGCAGATAATCGATGGGCCAGTGGTAGAAGTAGGCCAAGTCAAATAGGGTATGAAATAGGATCATTAACAGGATGGCGATTCCTCGCAGAAAATCTAGTTCCGCAATTCGCGTTTTTGCTTGGGGCAAAATACCTAGCCTCCTTGTTGCTATAGGCAATCGATGTTCCAGCAAAGTGTTAGCCTTAGATTAACAATAAATTACAATTGTGCTGGCGTCAAGTAAAAGGGCTAGTTATAAGATGTTATTTGGCATTTTGGAAGCAACTTTTAGTGCAATTTGTGACACAATAATTATACAATTGCAATTGTAATAGCAGGAATACCTCCTGACAAAGGGAATATACTAGCAGAGAGCGGCTCTGGCCCATACGGCCAGAGCCTGTTGTTGGCAGGATGGTGTTAGTATGAAAGAAATCTATATTATTTTATTATCGGTGTTACTTGGGGCTGTCGGCCAAATTGCCTTTAAGTATGGCGCTACTCACATTTCGGAAACCGGTTCGTTTATGGAAAAAGTGATGTCCGCCTGGCCAATTTTTTGCGGCTTGCTACTTTATGGCGTTAGTACCCTGCTGTGGATTTTTGCGCTGCGCACAGTGGAGCTAAGTTATGCTTATCCGTTAATTAGTTTGGGTTATATACTGGTATTTATTGCCTCCTATTTTCTGTTTCAGGAATCTATAAGTCCGCAAAGAATGGGGGGGTTGCTATTAATTTTAAGTGGTATTATTCTTGTTGCTAAGTCATGAGAGTTAATACTAAATTAAGCGAATCTTAACATTTCTTTACAATTGGTTAACAAATAGCGAGGTTATATGCTATAATCAGTTTGAATCCGACAAATGAGGAGGCTATGTATGGGATTTGGCTTAAAGCCCCGTGAAGAGAAATTCTATGGCTATTTATTGGCGAATACTCAACTGATCCGGGATGCAGCCGATGTATTATATGAAGCAATTAACCGGGAAAGTGACTTATCAGAATTAATGAGTCAAATTGACGAGCTTGAAAAAAGAGCGGACATCAATACTGCTAAAATTGTCGGTTTATTACACAAAACCTTTATTACGCCGCTCGACCGCGAAGACATTTACAGCATTGCTCACAAACTTGATGATGTTATGGACTGTATTCAAGGTACCATTGAACGTATGGAGTTATATAATGCCGGCCCGGCATCTGACGGTGCTCGGGAACTTGTTGTGCTTGTAGGGAAAAGTGCAAAACAGATTGATAAGGCATTTTCACATTTACCGCAGATAAAAAAACAAAAAGACAAATTGGAAGAACGCTGTACTCGGATTATTGAGTATGAAGCTATGGGAGATAGGCTATATCGGCAGGAGATGGCTAAACTGTTTAGAGAATGCCAAGATCCCATCGAAATAATTAAGTGGAAAGAAATCTTGATGCATTTGGAGGAAACCCTGGATATCAGTGAAGATATTGCGAATTTGTTAAAGGGAGTCATCGTCAAGTATGCCTGATGTAACGTTGGTCTATCTTGTCGTATTTTTGGCGCTGGCGTTTGATTATATCAATGGGTTTCACGATACTGCCAATGCTATTGCCACTTCGGTATCTACCAGGGCTTTGGACCCGCAGTATGCCGTTATGTTGGCGGCGACCTTGAACTTTGCTGGGGCACTCTATAGTACAGGCGTAGCGAAAACGATTGGCGGTGATCTTGTTAAATCAGCTTCTTTAGTCAATCAGCCGGTGATTATATCCGCGCTGGTTGGTGCTATTGTTTGGAATCTAATTACCTGGTGGCTGGGTATTCCCAGTAGCTCCTCACATGCGCTAGTTGGCGGTGTTTTGGGAGCAGTGGTAGTTGGTGCAGGTTTTGATGCCGTTAATTTTGTAGGTGTTGAGAAGATCGTTCTGTCCTTGGTGTTGTCGCCATTGATTGCGATGGTTGGCGGATATATTGTTATGATTATTCTGCTGTGGATATTTGGTAGGCAGGAGCCGAGTAGATTAAATAACGGCTTTCGAAAGATGCAACTGCTGTCTGCCAGCATGATGTCATTTTCGCATGGTTCGAATGATGCGCAAAAGGCTATGGGCATTATTACTCTGGCGCTCTTAAGCTCAGGGCAAATCCCATCACTGGAAGTACCCCTTTGGGTAAAAATATCTTGTGCTACGGCTATGGCCTTAGGTACAGCAGCCGGCGGCTGGAAAATTATTAAAACTATGGGTGGGAAAATTTTTAAACTCGAGCCCATTAGCGGTTTTGCTGCTGATTTGAATTCATCACTTGTTATTTTTGCGGCTACCAATCTTCACCTGCCTGTCAGCACGACCCATGTAGTCTCAGGGTCCATTATGGGTGTTGGCTCTTCTAAACGGATTACGGCTGTGCGCTGGGGTGTTGCGCAGCAAATGTTATTTGCCTGGATTTTAACCATTCCTTTTAGCGCCCTTACCAGTGCCTTGGTGTACAAAGTATTAGAACTATTTATTTAAATAATAACAATAAATGAATACATAGCTCACTGTGGCAGCTCAGGCATAAGCAAAGGGCTGCTTTTCCTTATCCTTAATCTTGCTATTCAAGTATGAACTCATTATAATAGTAATAATATCCGGCTGTATTTTTAAAGTATCAGGCATAGGGATTACTCATAGGGATTACTGAAGCCTGTGAAATAAGGAGGTATTTGTTTGAGCAACGTTCGCCGTATATTTGTCGAAAAGAAACCGGGGTTTGCTGTTGAAGCTGAAGGCCTTTATTCTGATTTAAAACATTATCTGGGTATAACTGGTTTGACCGGAGTGCGCATTTTGCAACGCTATGATATTAGTGGGATGAGTGACTTCGAGTTTGAAGAGTCACTCTATACAATCTTTTCTGAGCCACCGGTCGATTTTCTTTATCGGGAACAAATTACTGTTCCTGCTGGCGCCAAAGTATTTGCGATGGAATATTTGCCAGGCCAATACGACCAGCGGGCCGATTGGGCAGCTCAGTCAGTGCAAATTCTTACGCAAAAGGAACGTCCCGAAATTCGTACAGCTAAAGTATTGGTGTTAGAAGGTGAGCTATCCGAGGCCGATCTAAAAAAAATCAAGGATTACTGTATTAATCCGATCGAAGCCCGGGAAGCTCTGTTGGAAAAACCAGCAACCTTGACAATGCCGGCTGAAGTTCCCAGTGATGTTGAGGTATTAGAAGGGTTTACCACCATGTCGCAGGCGGAACTAGCCCAGCTTTTACACCAGCGGGGACTGGCCATGAGTCTGGAAGATTTAATCTTCTGTCAGGCTTATTTTCGGGATACGGAAAAACGTGAGCCAACCATTACCGAAATAAAAGTTATAGATACCTATTGGTCTGATCACTGCCGGCATACTACCTTTCATACCAAAATTGAAGACGTTGAATTTGAAGAAGGCCGGTTCAGTCGTCCTGTGGCAGTGGCTTGGCAGCAGTACAAACAATCGCGGGAATATGTATATGGTGCGAAAGCCGCGGAACGCGATATCAGTCTTATGGATATTGCTACCGCTGCCATGAAAGAGCTTAAGAAGCGGGGACAACTTATAGACCTTGACGAATCAGAGGAAATTAATGCCTGCAGTATTGTGGTACAAGCTGATGTTGACGGCAGGACTGAAGACTGGTTGGTTATGTTTAAAAATGAAACCCATAACCACCCGACCGAAATTGAACCTTTTGGTGGGGCAGCTACTTGTCTGGGCGGCTGTATTCGTGACCCGCTGTCAGGCCGTTCTTATGTATATCAAGCTATGCGTGTGACTGGCAGCGGTGACCCGCGTGTACCCATAACAGATACCCTGCCTGGCAAACTGCCGCAGCGTAAGATTACTACTGGTGCGGCTGCCGGATATAGTTCTTATGGAAATCAAATTGGTTTGGCAACTGGCCAGGTGGCGGAAGTTTATCATCCTGGCTATATTGCCAAGCGGTTGGAGATTGGCGCTGTTATTGCGGCTGCGCCGAAAGAGAATGTCGTCCGGGCTGTGCCGGAGGCTGGTGATGTTGTTATTTTGGTAGGTGGCCGGACTGGCCGTGACGGCTGCGGCGGCGCGACAGGTTCCTCCAAGGCTCATACTGAGGAATCTTTGGAGAATTGCGGTGCTGAAGTGCAAAAAGGCAATCCGCCGACAGAACGGAAAATTCAGCGGCTGTTTCGCCAGCCGGCAGTCAGCACCATGATTAAACGCTGCAATGATTTTGGTGCTGGCGGCGTGTCGGTAGCCATTGGTGAATTAACTGACGGTGTATGCGTTACTTTAGATGCGATTCCTAAAAAGTATGAAGGGCTTGATGGCACCGAATTGGCTATTTCGGAATCACAGGAGCGGATGGCGGTAGTCGTTGCGGCTGATAATGCCCAGGCATTTATTGCGTATGCAGATAGAGAGAATTTGGAAGCTACCATTGTGGCTAAAGTGACTGATGATCGCCGTCTGACTATGCTGTGGCGGGGCAAGCCTATTGTCAGTCTCAGCCGTGACTTTTTGAATACCAATGGTGTGAAACAACATGCGTCTGCCCGTGTAATGGCGCCGGCAGTAGAAAGCTATTTTGCTGGTCAACCGGCTGTTGCTTCAAAAGTGCATGGCAGTAAAGATGCCTGGTTGAGCATGCTGCAGAATATAAATGTGGCAAGTCAGAAAGGTCTTGTCGAACGCTTTGACAGCAGTATTGGTGCAGGCACGGTGCTTATGCCGTTTGGCGGTAAATACCAAGATACTCCCACTGAAGGCATGGTTGCTAAGCTGCCAGTGCTATCGGGTGACACAACAACAGGAACGATTATGACCTACGGGTTTAATCCCGATTTATCGGTTTGGAGTCCATTCCATGGTGCTGTCTATGCTATTGTCGAAGCAATCGCTAAGGTGGTGGCGATTGGCGGCAATTTCCGTACCGTTCGCCTGACATTGCAGGAGTATTTTGAAAAACTGGGGCAGGATGCAGTAAAATGGGGCAAGCCCTTGAGTGCATTGTTAGGTGCTTTTTATGCCCAGCAGCAGTTAGGTATTCCGGCCATAGGCGGTAAAGACAGTATGTCAGGTTCGTTCAATGAACTTTCTGTACCGCCAACCTTAGTGGCTTTTGCAGTAACCCCGGTGGATGTCAGGAAGGTTATTTCACCGGAATTTAAGCAGCCTGATAGCCAAATCGTGTGTATCCGTTTGCCGCGCGACCAGGAAGAGTTGCCTGACTTTAAAGCGTTAATGGTTGCTTATGACCGGGTGTATCAACTTATTCAGGAAGGCAAGGTGTTAGCTGCCCACACTGTAAAAGTCGGTGGCATTGCCGAAGCTGTCACTAAGATGGCTTTTGGCAACCGCATAGGTGTGGAACTATTGGCTACTGTCGATTCAGCTAGGCTGTTTACGCCTGATTATGGCTCGCTGATTTTGGAAATGCCAGCCAAGATGGACCTTGAACAGGTATTTGAAGGGGTTTCTTACGAGCTTATTGGTCGGACGACAGCGCGGCCTATGATTCGTTGGAATGATGGGGAACTTTCTGTGGAGGAAGCGCTGAACGCCTGGCAGCAGCCACTGGAAACGGTATTTCCAACTTACCCGGAAAGTATTTCCGGGCAACCGCGAGAATTTGCTCCTTATACCTGTCGCAATAATCGCCGGCCGGTGGTCAGTGTAGCAAGACCAAGGGTACTGATCCCGGTATTTCCTGGCACAAACTGTGAGTATGATACGGTTAAGGCGTTTGAACAGGCTGGGGCAGTTGCTGAAACCCTGGTAATCCGGAATCTGACTTCTGCCCATATTGAGGAATCCATTACTGAATTGTCCAGAAAAATTGCCGCATCGCAGATTGTTATGCTGCCAGGTGGTTTTAGTGCTGGCGATGAACCTGATGGATCCGGAAAATTTATTGCCACTATGTTCCGCAATCCGCGGGTAAAAGAAGCAGTTACAGAGCTATTACAACATCGTGACGGCCTTATGCTGGGGATCTGCAATGGGTTCCAGGCACTAATTAAACTTGGCTTGGTTCCCTATGGCGAAATTCGTAACTTAACTGAAAATAGTCCAACGTTAACATTTAATAAAATCGGTCGTCACATTTCCTGTATGGTTCATACAAAAGTGGTTTCTACCAAGTCACCATGGCTGAGTTGTGTTGAGGTCGGTGAAGTGTTTACTATTCCGGCATCTCACGGCGAAGGTCGTTTTTACGCCACCGATGAGGAGATTGAACGCTTAGCCGCCAACGGTCAAATTGCTACCCAATATGTTGATTTTTCAGGGCGTCCTACCTATGATGTCAGATTCAACCCGAACGGATCATTCCATGCCATTGAAGCAATCACCAGTCCAGATGGGCGGGTCCTTGGCAAGATGGGGCATTCTGAACGGATCGGTAATCATGTTGCTAAAAATATACCGGGTAACAAAGACCAGCGGTTGTTTTATGCTGGCGTCCAATACTTTAAATAAATCAGAAAAAAAGCAGGAAACCTTCCTTCGTTGACTAATTATTTACAATATTGTCGGACGGAGGGAGAATGTGGCAACAGCAAAACGCTACCAGTTGGTTTTTAGTGTGCTATTGTTGATCATATTAGTGATAGGCTGTAGTCAACGGCCAACATATAAAATTGGTTTTGTCGGTGGTTTGACTGGCCGTCATTCCGATTTAGGTGTTGCCGGACGCAATGGAGTTACTTTGGCCGTTGAAGAAGTCAACAAGGCTGGTGGAATTAAGGGCAGGCAGGTAGAACTTATTGTCAGAGATGATAAAAATGATCCGGCCGTAGTTCGGGCTGTAGATGAAGAACTCATTAGGCTGGGGGTAACCACTCTTATCGGGCATATGACCAGTGCAGCGGCAGTAGCTTCACTACCGGTTATTGCCAGCGGCGAGGCACTTATCGTTACCCCCACAGCTACTTCTGAGCGGCTCAGAGGTCATGATGATATGATGATTACCGTTATGCCTTCTCTTACACCCATGGCCCAAGTGCAGGCAGCCTATGCGTTACATGGATTGGGACTTAAGCAGATGGTCATTGTATCTGATAGTTCCAATCCCGATTATGCGGAGAGTTGGGCAGAGGCGTTTACTGCTTATTATGAAAAGATTGGCGGTAAAATTGTCGCTTCACTGTCATTTAACTCGAGCAGTCGTGTTGATTATGAACGCTTGGCTATTACGGCTCAAGGCTATCAGCCGGACGGTATTTTGCTGGTAACCGGAGCGGTGGACGCCGGGGTAATGAGCCAATGGCTAAGAAAAACCGGGTTTGCTGCACCAATATTTTCTAGTAGCTGGGCTATGACTGATGATTTTATTCATCATGGAGGCCAGGCTGTGGAGGGGGTTATTTTTAGTAGCTCCTTTAGTCCTGATAGCCGTAATCCGGCATATAATCAGTTTGTGCAAAAGTATTTGGAGCGGTTTGGTAGTTGGCCCAACTACGCCGCAGCATATAGTTATGAGGCGGCGCAACTTGTGCTGGGGGGAATTAGCCGAGCGCAAACGGATCAGGCCTTTGCGGTTAAAAGTGCCATTATTGGTCAGCCGTTTGCGGGATTATGGGATGAGTATATGATTAATGCCACTGGCGATGTCAGTCGTGAATGCCGGTTGATAATGGTAAAAAATGGTAAATTCGTTACATTGGATTAAAGGTGGCCGTCCTATGAATACGTTTACAAGCAGCCTAAAAGGTGTTATTACCTTTCATTTTATGGCAGCGGTAACCTTGCCGATCTTGGTTATTAGTGTTATTACCATTACTTTGTTATCTAGCAGTATGAACAAGCAGGTCGTCCAGCACAATACCCATCTGGCTAATCGTTTAATTGCCAGTACGGAGGATTTTTTGGCATCCACTGATACTGTAATGAGCGAGGCGGCGATGATGTTGGATGCAGGTCGGCTTGACAGCCGTCAAATGCAGTATTATTTGGAGACAGTGATTACGAATCACAGCTATTTTGAAGCCATCCACCTGCTGAATAACAAGGGGCAATCGGTAATGGTGGCACCTTATAATTCCAGTTATGCGACATTGGACTTCTCTCGGCAACCGTTTTTTCAGATTACCCAGCAAACCGGTTATCCCTATTGGTCTTCTACCTTCATTTCCCAACATACAGGCGAGCCTACGTTGACGGTAACCAGGCCGATGTCTAACGGCATGCTTATTGCTTATGTTAATTTAGGGAAATTAAATGAGATTGTAGCCAAAAATCATTTTGATATGCAGGGTAGTTGGGCGGCTATTATTAATAACGAAGGCACTTTTATCGGTCACTCGGATCGGACTCAGGTATACGAGCGTGGTAACATCGGTATCCGGGAGTTTATTAATAGTGCCTTAGGTTCCGAGAACGGTACTGTTGAGGCAGAATTCGGTCAGAAAAAGTATCTTATTACTGTGGGCATGGTTAAGCCGACCGGATGGCTGCTGATGGTAGCTCAGCAGACTGATGTTGCATTTTCACCGGTAAACAGAACACGGAGTATTTTTATTGTTGGTGCTATTTTGGCATTGTTGCTGGTAGGCATTATCGCCATGATCCATTTGAAAAAAGTGTTTAAACCGCTTGATGAACTGACTAACGAAACCAGGCAGGTAGCTGCAGGCAATTACAATTTGCCATTAAAGTCATATGAATATAGCGAGTTCAATATCCTCTCAGAACACTTTTATGCGATGATTGAGGCTGTACGCCGCCGTGAAGCCGAACTGACTCAATATGCGCAAACGCTCGAACGGAGTAATCGAGAGCTGGATCAATTTGCTTATGTTGTTTCTCATGATTTAAAGGCACCGCTTAGAGCTATTGATAATTTATCCCAATGGATTGAAGAAGATTTTGCCGGCAATTTAGAGGCAGATACCCGCCGGAAACTGGAGCTTTTGCGCGGGCGGGTACAGCGCATGGCGAATCTAATTGAGGGAATTTTGGAATATTCCCGTATTGGCAGAATTAAAACGGCAGTCGAACCTGTTAATATCTCTGAGTTACTTGCGGAAGTGATTGAAGATTTGGCGCCGCCAGAACCTTTTCGTGTGGTGATCGGGCCGGATATGCCGGTCATACGGACTGAGCGGGTTCGTCTGAAGCAGGTATTTGCCAATCTGATTGGTAATGCTATTAAGCATCACAACAGACCCGATGGTCAGGTAGTTATTACAGTTAGTAAGGCAGATGGTGTCTTCACCTTTAGTGTAGCCGATGACGGACCAGGCATTGCCCCAGAATATCACGGCAAAATATTTGAAATGTTTCAAACCCTACAACCGCGGGATACTCTGGAAAGTACGGGTGTAGGCCTGGCTCTGGTCAAAAAAATTGTTGAGAATCAGGGTGGATATATTCAAATATTATCGGCGCCAGGTCAAGGGGCGAATTTTATCTTTACCTGGCCAGAACAAGCGAAGGAGGCGTAATGGATGGTTCAAGTTTCCCATATTGGCGTGGTGGTTAAAGATGCTGACAAATCTCTGGAATTTTATACATCTGTATTAGGATGCACGCGGCAGGAGAGCTATCAGGACGAACGGATTCGTCTTGAATTTATCACCGCAGGTCAGCAGACCATTGAACTGATTCAGTATAAACAAGATGTCGTCAGGGAACGAAATGCCGGGGTTGTCGATCATATCGCCTTCTACGTTAGCGATATGGAAACCGAAATAGCTAAACTGCAGCAGCGGCAAGTTACATTGTTGCTTGATCAACCTAAAGTGATCGGTGATAAAAAAGTTATGTTTTTTAGCGGCCCTGACGGAGAAAGACTAGAGTTTGTCCAAAAGTTGTAACATATTTGCTTTGCGTTACGTACTGTTTAAACTCAACCTGTAACGGGATGCTAGTCTAAAAACAAGAAAAAAGGAGGACGGTTCTTGCCTTGCACATCGTGGTGCAAGCCAAGAACTGTCCTTTGTAGCTTAGGATTCCATTAACCAAGGCCTATTCCAGGAGGATGTTTGGGGGCATTTTCCGCAAGCGGGCATTTTGCTTGGCCGCATTCTTCGCTGAAATCGCACTCAATCTCAATCACCTGGTAGTGAGGAACCGCTCCGCCGGGATTGCGGGTTTCCTGGTAAATGGCGATAATGCTATGGCGTTTCGCCAGATAGGGGCAATCGCCAGACAACAGGGTAGGTGCACGTTTCATAATCTTCACTTCATTTACATTGTAGGATTACATGGTAGTATAAAGCAGCATGTTATCAGCCGCCAGCGTGGATACTATGTATGTTGCGTGGAAGCAGAGACTAGAATATAATAAAATGCGTTAACAAATACTCAGCCTATATGGATAACAAGCCAGGTTGAAATAAATAGGGGGAATTAGTATCAATTTCCAGGAGATTACGTTGGCGCAAAAGCCTTTTTTTGATAAGTGCTTTAGTCAGCGCCGGTATGAAAATGCCCATTTTAATTTTACCAATTTGT
Organism: Sporomusa sp.; assembly: GCF_057736855.1. Taxonomy (NCBI): domain Bacteria; kingdom Bacillati; phylum Bacillota; class Negativicutes; order Selenomonadales; family Sporomusaceae; genus Sporomusa; species Sporomusa sp. Next base: position 794 of record NZ_JBYKYF010000042.1, on the reverse strand, counting down.
TTATGTGGCGTAAATTTTATTCGATCAAGTGGGCAGAACAGGATGGGTATCTGATTCTTAAGGCTCAATATGGTAGTCGCCAATTTATGCTTCAACCATTTGGCCCTGACGAGGGTGTAGAAGCTGTACTGGAAAAAATGGCTGCCTATTGTAAGTCAGAGAATCTACCATTTGCCATTCATGGTGTCGAAAAATTTATGGTAGATATAATTGAACGCTGGCGGCCTGGACAATTCACACTTACAAGTGAACGCGATAATTTTGATTATGTTTACAGTTGCAAAGATCTCATTGAGCTAAAAGGACGCAAATACCATAGCAAAAAAAATCATATTAATAGCTTTTATCGCAATTATCACGACCATCAATACTTTCCGCTGACCAAAGAATGGGCGCCGAAATGCATTGAGAGCCAATTAGAGTGGTGCAGGAAAAAGGGCTGTGATAACGATGCCTTTTTGCGTAGTGAACGTGATGCAGTGATTGAAGTGCTTACTCATTGGGACGAACTTAAGCTGACTGGTGGCCTGATTTTGATTGGCGGTAAAGTGGAGGCATTTACTTTTGGCGAACAGTTAAATAGCGACACGGCTGTAATCCATGTTGAGAAAGCAAATCCCGACATTCGCGGCGTCTATCCGGTGATTAACCAGAAATTCTGTGAAAATGCTTGGAAGCATCTTAGTTTTATTAACCGGGAAGAAGATATGGGTATTGAAGGGTTACGTAAAGCGAAATTATCCTATTATCCGGTTAAAATGATAGAGAAATTTAATATTGTATTCAATTAGCAG
>NZ_JBYKYF010000041.1:0-15184 GCF_057736855.1 Sporomusa sp. | reverse complement strand
CATACAGCATATAGTGTTCTGGGGAAAAAACGGTAATTCATGCACTAAGCAGCATACACATACGTAAAGGCAGGAGAGGTAACGTATGGAGTAAAGACGAAGTTGATGGAATTGTAGATGTAGACTGGTTTTCTCCCAGTTGCTTATGTTTCGCAAGACGCAAGAGAGAGCTTATACCATGCCGATTGTCAATCATAGTGCTTCTTATACCGGACTGATCATTGGCGCCCAAGAAAAAGGTTATACTAGTCTCGATGCCTTACAAGGGAAAAAATTTGCCTTTGTGGACTGGCAATCGGCATCTGGCTACTTCTATCCGCGGGCTTTGTTAATACAGCGCGACAAACGTTGCACAGCACTAAATCATAGGGGGAATTACATGAAAAAGACAAAGATTATCTGCACAGTTGGGCCGAGTACTGACAAGCCTGGTGTGCTGGAAGCGATGCTGTTGGCAGGAATGGATATTGCCAGATTTAATTTTTCTCATGGTTCGCATGAAGAACATGCCCGGCGTATAGCTATGGTACGGGAAGCAGCGCGCGCCGTGAAGAAACCGGTGGCCATCATGCTGGACAATAAGGGTCCGGAAATGCGCCTAGGATGCTTTGAAGGTGGCAAGGCAGTCCTTACGCAAGGTCAAGCTTTCACACTGACCACCCGCGATATTGTTGGCAACCATTCTGTAGCGTCTGTCAATCACAAGCTTTTGCATGAAGAAATATCGCCAGGTGATATGATTTTGCTTTCTGACGGACTCATCAGTTTGAAAGTGGAACGTATATCTGGTCAGGATATTCTCACAACGGTTCAAAACAGTGGAACCATTTCTGACCGCAAACGAGTAGCGGTACCTGGTGTATATGTTAAATTACCATTATTGTCAGAACAGGATGTTGCTGATATTCAATTCGGGATCAGCCAAGGCATCGATTTTATTGCCGCTTCTTTTGTACAGCGAGCTGGTGATATCCTCGCCATTCGCAAGTTATTAGAAGAGGCCGGTGTACAACATCAGATTGATATTATCGCAAAAATTGAAAATGCCGAAGGTGTCAAACGGATTGACGAAATACTTAAGGTGGCTGACGGGGTTATGGTCGCTAGAGGCGATTTAGGCGTGGAAATTCCGGTAGAAGAAGTTCCGTTGGTACAAAAACTGATTATTGAAAAATGTAATAAAGCGGGTAAACCCGTTATTACAGCAACGCAAATGCTGGAATCCATGTTGACCAATCCCCGGCCGACGCGGGCAGAGGCCAGTGATGTTGCCAATGCTATTTTAGACGGATCAGATGCTATCATGCTGAGCGGCGAAACAGCCTCTGGGCGGTATCCGGTGGAAGCTGTGCAAACCATGGCAAGACTGGCAGCACGGACCGAAGCATCATTGCCTTATGATAAATTGTTAATGGCTAAAGGGGTAGGTCAGGAGAAGACCACTACCGAAGCCATTAGCCATGCCAGTGTTCAAGTGTCTCACGGCTTGGGAGCAGCCGCTATTCTTACTTTGACCCATAGTGGGCATGCGGTCAGAATGGTATCCAAATATCGCCCCCAATCGGCCATTATAGCCATAACGCCGCGGGAAGATACTTTGCGCCGCTCATTGCTGCTCTGGGGCGTTTATCCGGTATTGATACCAGCAGCAACCAGTACTGATGAGATGGTAGATAATGCCATAAAGTATGCTGTAGCGGCGGGAATGGTCAAAGAAGGTGATCTGATTGTGATTACCGCCGGCGTTCCTTTGGGGGTATCGGGAACGACAAATATGATCAGGGTGCATGCTGTGGGCAATATTTTGCTTAAAGGAACAGGAATTGGCCGAACGGCAATAACCGGGAAAATCTGCATTGTTCGTTTTGCCAAAGAACTAAAGACTAAGTTTCAAAAAGGCGATATTCTGGTGATTAAAGCCGTTGATGAAGAAAGCGCGACCTATGCAGCGCAGGCAGGAGCCATTATTGCCGAGGAGGGAGGACTAACCTCACATGCGGCTGTTGTCGGCCTTAGTTTTGGGATTCCGGTTATTGTTGGTGCCGATGGTGCCACCGAGCGGTTGGCAGATGGGCTGACGGTTACCGTTGATCCCCAACAGGGCATTGTGTATCAGGGAATTATTAATGTCAGATAATTCGTGGAGGAAAAATGCCGAATTTTAGATTCGCAGGCAGGATTTTCATTATGATTAGCGAAGAATAAAGTGGAAAGAGATGTAATGTTACCAACATGGGACAAAATATGTTCATGCGGGACTCAGTTTAACCCGGGGAGCTAGTATGGAAAAAATCATTCAGTTACAGCGCAAATTTGCGCCTGAACTTACACAGATTATTGAAGCAAGATATAATCTTTTGCGCCATATTCAGCATACCCAGCCGGTAGGCCGGCGGGCACTGGCAACACGATTAAACCTCGGTGAGCGGGTTGTCAGGACGCAGGTAGATTGGCTCAAAGACGCCGGACTGGTGGAATTTTCACCGTTAGGGATGAGTGTAACGGCAGAAGGGCAAGCTATAATGGCAGACTTGGCTGAATATATTCGTCTCTTGCGAGATTTAGTCGGGCTGGAGAATGAATTATGCCAACGGCTGCATCTGAAAAAAGTGGTTATAATCCCAGGTGACAGCGAGATTGATCATGCCGTACGGCGCGAACTGGGCCGGGCTACGGCAAGTGTACTTGCCCAGTATTTGCAAGAAGATATGATTATTGCTGTCAGCGGTGGTTCTACTATGGCCAAAGTCGCAGAAGCCATTAACTTCAGTTTTCCTTCCACTACTGTTGTTCCTGCGCGGGGCGGGCTGGGGGAAGTGGTTGAGTATCAGGCCAATACCATTGCCGCTGTTATGGCGGGAAAATTAGGTGGGCGTTACCGGTTGCTGCATATTCCCGACGGAGTCAGCGAGGAAGCGCTGGAAGCTTTATTGGACGGTGATGCCAATCTTAGAGCCTTGGCTGAAATGATCAAACAGGCTGACATCCTGGTACATGGGATTGGCGAAGCCGCAGTAATGGCAGAACGGCGCGGCGTGCCGCCTGCAACCATTGCCGAGCTTGAACACCGCGGCGCTGTTGGCGAAGCACTTGGACAATACTGTGCGTTACCAGGAAAAGTGGTGTATGTTACCAGCAGTATTGGGTTACGATTAGATGATTTAGCCGGAATCGGTACAGTCATTGCCGTGGCCGGGGGCAGTACCAAAGCTAAGGCCATTTTGGCTGTGGTCAGTACTGGTGGACAAGATGTACTTATTACTGATGAAGCGGCGGCAAAGGCCATTCAGGTATTGCTAAAATAAAATTCAGAGGGACGATATACTTGTCTGAAGGTTAATTTTAGTTATTCTAATCTAGGTACTTAGCTGTTCTTAATTTCCGCTGTTATCGCGGGGAATTAAAAAACAGCTAGGAAAAATATATAAAAACTAATTATTTAGGAGGAGTTCTTGTATGACAATTAAAGTTGGTATTAACGGTTTTGGCCGCATTGGCCGGAATGTTTTTCGGGCGGCTGTAAATAATCCTCAGTTTGAAATTGTGGCAGTAAATGACCTCACAGATGCCAAAACACTTGCGCATCTTTTAAAATATGATTCGGTTCATGGTACGATGAATGCTGACGTGAAAGCTGTAGACGGCGGCATTGAAGTCAATGGCAAATTGGTAAAAGTACTTGCTGAAAAAGATCCAGCAAACCTGCCGTGGAAAGCTATGGGCGTTGATATTGTGGTTGAATCCACAGGCCGTTTCACTGAAAAAGATAAGGCTATGGCTCATATCCAAGCCGGTGCGAAAAAAGTTATTATTTCGGCTCCAGGCAAAAACGAAGATATTACCATCGTTATGGGTGTAAACCAAGATAAATATGATGCCGCTAACCATCACATTATATCCAATGCTTCCTGCACCACCAACTGCTTGGCTCCGTTTGCTAAAGTACTGCATGAAAAATTTGGTATTAAATCCGGCTTAATGACTACTGTTCATGCATATACCAATGACCAAAATATTCTTGATTTGCCGCATAAAGATCTTCGTCGTGCTCGGGCTGCTGCCATGTCGATTATTCCGACAACTACTGGTGCTGCTAAAGCCGTTGCGTTGGTGCTGCCTGAACTCAAAGGCAAACTGAATGGTTTTGCTCTGCGTGTGCCTACACCGAATGTATCCATTACTGACCTGGTAGCGCAACTGGAAAAACCGGCTACTGTGGAAGAAGTCAATGCAGCATTAAAAACAGCCGCCAATGGTGAACTGAAAGGCATTATGGACTTTTCCGAAGAACCACTTGTTTCCAAAGACTTTAACGGCAATCCGCATTCCTCCATTATCGATGGTCCGTCTACCATGATGGTTGGCGACAATCTGGTAAAAGTAGTAGCCTGGTATGACAATGAATGGGGCTATTCCAACCGGGTTGTTGATCTGATTAACTTTATTATCAGCAAAGGTCTGTAAGTCGCAAGACGAAGCAATCTCAGCCATTTGAGGTTGCTTCTCTTACACCTCACCTTACTGATTGCGGGAGGGATCTGTATGAATAAAAAAAATTTACACGATGTAGTGGTAGCCGGCAAAAAAGTGCTGGTGCGGGTAGACTATAACGTACCTATGGATAAAGCAGGTAATATTACCGATGACACCCGTATCCGGGCTACTCTTCCGACATTGGAGTTTTTGCTTAAGAACAACGCGGCTATTATTATTGCCAGCCATCTGGGACGTCCGAAAGGCAAAGTAGCACCTGAATTTTCGCTCAAACCGGTTGCTCAAAAGCTGTCTCAACTGCTGGGTGGGCGGGAAGTACAATTTGCCTCTGACTGTATCGGACCTGAAGCCAAGAAAATGGCAGCCGCCCTCGGGGCAGGCCAGATTCTGATGCTGGAAAACCTGCGCTTCCATGCCGAAGAAGAGAAAAATGATCCGGATTTTGCCAAACAACTTGCTGAATTGGCAGAAATCCTGGTAAATGATGCCTTTGGGGTATCCCATCGCGCCCATGCCTCTGTACATGGTATCGCCAAGTATATACCGGCCGTATCCGGATTTCTTATGGATAAAGAACTGCTATTTCTCGGTCAGGCAGTTAGTAACCCGGAACGTCCTTTTGTTGCTATCATCGGTGGGGCAAAAGTATCTGATAAAATCGGGGTCATTAAAAACCTGCTGTATAAAGTTGATACTCTGATTATTGGCGGCGGTATGGCGAATACTTTCCTGGCAGCCCAGGGATATCAAACTGGCAAATCACTGGTGGAAACTGACAAGCTCGAATTAGCTAAAGAACTTATGACGATGGCTAAACATAAGGGTGTCAATTTCCTCTTACCGGAAGATGTGGTTGTTGCCGATAAATTTGCTGCCGATGCCGAACGGCAAACTGTACCAGTGGATCAAATTCCGGCAGAATGGATGGCGCTTGACATTGGCCCAGCTTCAGCCGCCAAGTTTGCCCAAAGCTTGCAGGATGCTAAGACGGTAGTGTGGAATGGGCCTATGGGTGTATTTGAGTTTGACGCCTTTGCGGTAGGTACAGAAGCGGTAGCCAAAGCAGTAGCTGCCTCAGGGGCTAAAAGCATAGTTGGCGGTGGTGACTCGGTAGCTGCGCTGGAAAAACTTAAACTGGCTGATCAAATTACCCATATTTCAACAGGCGGCGGTGCGTCGCTGGAATTTTTGGAAGGCAAGGAACTACCAGGTGTTGCTGCTTTGGCGAATAAATAAGTAAGGAGTGATCAGATGCGCAAACCCATTATAGCTGGTAACTGGAAAATGCATAAAACGGCCGGCGAAGGTGTTACTCTTGTGCAGGACATCCATGCTTTGACCAAAGCCGTGACCGATGTGGAAATTGTTGTGTGCCCCCCCTTTACTGCGCTGGCGGTAGTTGCTGCTGCGGTAAAGGACACAAACATTGGTTTGGGAGCTCAAAATATGCACTGGGAAGAAAAAGGCGCTTTTACCGGTGAAATTGCTCCAGGTATGCTAAAAGACATTGGCTGCACCCATGTAATTATTGGTCATTCTGAGCGGCGGCAATATTTTGCTGAAACCGACCAAACGGTAAATAAGAAAGCCAAGGCGGCTTTCAAGGCCGGGTTAACTCCTATCATATGTGTCGGAGAAACGCTGGCTGAGCGGGAGGCCAAGGAAACAGAAAAGGTAGTGGAGATTCAGGTTAAGGGCGGGCTTGACGGCCTGACTGCTGACCAGGTTGCTAATCTGGTTATTGCTTACGAGCCGGTATGGGCTATTGGCACCGGACGCACAGCATCTGCTGATGATGCCAATGCGGTATGTGCCTTTATTCGCCGGACAGTAGCCACTATGTTCGGTCAGCAAGCTGCTGAGAGTCTTCGGATTCAATATGGCGGCAGCGTCAAACCGGACAATATTGCTGAACTAATGGCCAAACCGGATATTGACGGCGCCTTAGTAGGCGGTGCGAGCCTGGAAGCAGATACCTTTAGCAAATTAGTAAAGTTTCCGCAGCATGTATAGGAAAAACAAAGGAGAAATAAACGTGGCTAAACTTTCTTCCCCTATTGCGCTGATTATCATGGATGGTTGGGGTGTTGGCCGTGGTGACGATGAATTCAACTCTATTGCCAAAGCTGATACTCCTCATATAACTCTCTTAACAGAACTTTATCCTACAACTACGCTCTGTTGTTCCGGAGAGGCGGTCGGTTTGCCGGAAGGGCAAATGGGCAATTCTGAAGTAGGTCACCTGAATATTGGTGCAGGACGTATTGTGTATCAGGACCTTACCCGTATCAGTAAAGCCATTCGTGAGGGTGATTTCTTTCAGAACCCGGTACTTGTTAAGATATGTGAACAAACGAAAGCATCAGGCGGAGCGCTGCATCTGATGGGATTGTTATCTGACGGAGGGGTACATAGTCATATCAGTCATGTATATGCCTTGCTCCAACTTGCCAAACAGCACGGTTTAACTAAGGTTTACATTCATGCCTTTCTAGATGGCCGGGATGTACCCCCTTCCAGTGCTACTACCTACATCAAAGAACTGGAAGACTATATAGCCCAAAACGGTATCGGTGAAATTGCTACTGTCGCCGGACGGTACTATGCTATGGACCGGGATAAGCGCTGGGAGCGCACTGGCAAAGCGTATCAAGCACTGGTTTATTCTCAGGGCAACCAAGCGCCTACCGCTATTGATGCTGTTGAGAACGCCTACCAACAAGGGGTAACTGATGAGTTTATCGAACCAACAGTCATTACTAATTCTGGGTATCGCGGGATAAAACCGAACGACGGTGTCATCTTCTTCAACTTCCGGCCTGATCGCGCCCGCCAACTCAGTCATGCATTGACTAGTGTCGCATTTAAAGGCTTTGAACGTGCGCAGGAAGATTTACCGCGTTATTTTGCGACCATGACGCAGTATGATGAAACACTAGATGTACCAGTAGCGTTTCCGCCTGATCACCCGACTAATACGTTAGGTGAAGTATTTAGTAAGGCTGGCTATACGCAGCTACGTATTGCCGAAACCGAGAAATATGCTCATGTTACTTATTTCTTTAGTGGCGGGGAAGAGCAGCCTTTTCCCGGAGAAGATCGCCTGCTGATACCTTCGCCGAAAGTAGCTACCTATGATTTGCAGCCGGAAATGAGTGCGCCTGAAGTGACTGACAAGGTCATTGAGGCGATACAATCGGGTAAATATGACCTGATTATTCTTAATTATGCCAATGGTGATATGGTGGGTCATACAGGTAACTTGGAGGCAGCGACAAAGGCCGTTACCACTGTTGATCATTGTATCGGCCGGGTGGTTACAGCCATGCGTAACCGGGGCGGGATTACGCTGATTACCGCCGATCATGGCAATGCTGAAGTTATGCGCGATCCGGAAACCGGGGAACCCTTTACTGCTCACACGACCAATCGGGTACCCTTTATTCTGGTTTCTGAAGCTCATAAAGGGGCTACGCTGCGTGAGGGCATCCTAGCCGATGTTGCGCCAACCATCTTAGATTTGGCTGGGATGATTCAGCCGGCAGAAATGACGGGTAAAAGTCTGTTAGTAAAATAATTAACAATATATATGCATAGGAGGAAAAACAACTATCGTTGATGTCTTAGCTAGAGAAATTATGGATTCCCGCGGCAATCCCACCGTAGAAGTTGACGTTCTGCTGGAAGATGGCACCATGGGTCGCGCCGCTGTTCCTTCAGGTGCATCTACCGGAGCTTATGAAGCCGTAGAACTGCGTGATGGTGACAAAAACCGCTACCAAGGGAAAGGTGTGCTTAAAGCGGTTAAAAATGTAAACGAAATTATTGGTCCAGAAGTTATTGGTATGGACGCACTGGATCAAATCGGTATTGACAAAGTTATGCTAGAGCTTGATGGTACTCCCAACAAAGCCAAGTTAGGCGCTAATGCGATTCTTGGTGTATCGATGGCTGTAGCTAAAGCGGCAGCTGCTGCTTTAGGTCTTACTTTGTATCAATATCTGGGTGGCGTAAATGCCAAAGAACTGCCTGTACCCATGATGAACATTTTAAATGGCGGTAAACATGCGGACAACAACGTGGATATTCAGGAGTTTATGATTTTGCCTGTAGGCGCAGAAAGTTTTGCCGAAGCTCTTCGAATGGGTTCAGAAATCTACCACAGCCTCAAAAAAGTGCTTGGCAGCCGGAATTTAGTTACCTCTGTCGGCGATGAAGGCGGTTTTGCTCCTAATCTGGCTTCTAATGAAGAAGCACTCAAAGTCATCATTGAAGCCATTGAAAAAGCTGGATACAAACCAGGCGAACAAGTTATGCTAGGCCTTGATGTGGCTGCTACGGAACTTTATAAAGACGGAAATTACCATCTTGCCGGCGAAGGTGTTGTGAAAACTTCGGCTGAGATGGTGGAATACTATAGTCAGTTGGTCGAAAAATATCCGATCATTTCCATTGAAGACGGCATGTCGGAAGATGATTGGGATGGATGGAAAATGTTAACAGAGCGCTTGGGCGGCAAAATTCAGTTAGTCGGTGATGATTTATTTGTTACTAATGTTGAGCGTCTGAGCCAAGGTATCGCCACCAGAACGGCTAACTCCATCTTAGTCAAAGTCAATCAGATTGGTACACTGACGGAAACCTTTGATACCATTGAAATGGCGAAGCGTGCCGGCTATACTTGCGTCATCTCCCATCGTTCAGGTGAGACCGAAGACGCTACCATTGCCGATATTGCCGTAGCCGTTAATGCCGGCCAAATTAAAACCGGTGCTCCGGCGCGTACTGACCGTGTGGCCAAATACAATCAATTACTCCGGATCGAAGAGCAATTGGGTGAACTTGCTCAATATCGCGGCCGCAAAGTGTTTTATAACCTAAGATAAGGTTGCGCCCAAAGGAGGTGAACAAATTATGCCGAAGGGATATTTTATTCGCTGCAATGATTGTGGCTATTTGTATGAATGTGAAGGAGACATGATGGAATGTCTGAACAAGCAGGTTTGCGAACATTGCGGCAGTTCCAATATGGAAGTCATTCAGCAGCAAGAAGGCCGATTTGGCTGCACCAGCCGTCTGAATACGCATGCTGTTAACGTAAATCTGCATCCTGATCTTCCCTAATCGGCTCACCTCAAATAAAGCGTACCGACAAATCATTGACAGCCGGGTATTCCGGCTGTTTATTTTTTATAAATTTGGGTAAAATATGAAATAAATGTGTGAAAAAATCGACTAAATAATTGTCAAGTCTCACTCCGTATGTTAGAATGTTGTTATGCCTTGGCAACGTGATTTTGCAGCAAGGAATAACGGTATCAGTCATGGGGGGGGTTAAGAAATGATAACTGGACTGATGATTTTAGAAAGCGTGCTTGCGATTGCATTAATTGCCGTTGTAGTGCTGCAGTCGGGTAAGAGCGCAGGCTTATCGGGTTCAATTGCCGGGGGGGCCGAAACTATATTCGGTGGCAAAGGTAAAGGCCTTGATGGAATCTTGGCAAAGGCAACCATTATCCTCGCCGCCTTGTTTGGAATAGTGACATTGATTTTGGTTAAAATGATGCAGTAGCATCACTAACCTCAATAGCTGGTATTAGCCGGCATATTGGGGTATTTTTCAGGGTTTAGTTCAAAGGAGGAAAAGTTACCATGGATTTATTGTATTTTGCGCCAGTGGCGGGCCTTGTGGCGCTGGCTTTTGCTGCGTATTTGATGACCAGCGTGTTAAGAGAAAGCCCTGGCAACCAAAAAATGCAAGACATTTCACAGGCCATTTTTGAAGGTGCTATGGCCTACCTGAATCGTCAGTACAAAACACTGATTCCGTTTACTATCGTAATTTTCTTTATTCTATTATTTATCGACGGTTACAAATTAGCTGTATCCTTCCTGGTTGGTGCTATTTGTTCAGCCATTGCTGGTTATGCTGGCATGACCTCAACCACCAAATCGAATGCCCGGACTACCGAAGCTGCCCGTCACAGCTTAAACAAGGCGCTGAATGTTTCTTTCCGCGCTGGGGCAGTAATGGGGATGTCTGTTGCTGGTTTAGGACTTTTGGGTGTTTCTAGTTTATACATAATCTTTAAAGACCCTGTAGTTATTAACAGCTTTGCTTTTGGTGCCAGTGCGATTGCCTTCTTTGCCCGTGTTGGCGGTGGTATTTTTACCAAAGCGGCTGACGTCGGTGCAGACTTAGTTGGTAAGGTAGAAGCTGGTATCCCAGAGGATGACCCCCGTAATCCGGCCGTTATTGCAGACAACGTTGGTGACAATGTAGGCGACACTGCTGGTATGGGTGCTGACCTGTTTGAGTCTTACGCTGCTACCGCTATTGCTGCTATGCTTATTGGACAAACTGTATTCAAAGGCGATATCAATGGCGTACTTTTCCCGTTGGTCATTGGTGCAGCCGGTATCTTTGCATCGATTGTCAGCACCTTCCTGGTTAGAACCAGCGAAGACGGTGACCCTCAGGCTGCTTTGAACCGCGGTATTTGGGGAACCAATATTCTCGTGGCTTTTGCTACTTATGCTTTTGCAAGTATAATGTTCCCCGCCAATGCCATGGGTATTACAATTGCTGTTATTTGCGGTTTGGCAGTTAACGTACTTGTTGGTGCCATTACCGAATATTATACTTCCAATACCAAAGCCCCCACCCAACATATTGCTGATGCTTCGCAAACCGGTCCTGCTACTAACGTTATTGCCGGCATTGCCTGCGGTCTGAGAAGTACTGCTCTGCCAATGGTAGTATTTGCTGTTGCTATCTGGGTTGCTTACAATTCAGCAGGTATCTATGGTATTGCCATGGCGGCTATGGGGATGCTGTGTACTGCCGGTATGGTTGTTGCTGTTGACTCTTTTGGTCCGGTTGCTGACAACGCCGGTGGTATTGCTGAGATGGCTGAACTTGGACCAGAAATCCGGAAAACCACTGACAAACTGGACGCAGTTGGTAATACCACGGCTGCTATTGCCAAAGGTTTCGCTATTGGTTCGGCTGCGCTGACTGCGCTGGCTCTCTTCACTGCGTTTGGTGAAGAAATTGCTAAAAACCCCAACTTGTCTGGTCTTTTAGTTGACGGTCATTTGGCTATTAACTTGGCTGACCCGGCTGTTATTATTGGTATCTTCCTGGGCGCTACCCTACCATTTTTGGTTTGTGCCTTCACTATGGAAGCAGTAGGTAAAGCCGCTTTTGAAATGATTGGCGAAGTTCGCCGTCAATTCCGCGAAATTCCTGGTATTATGGAAGGTACAGGCCGCCCTGACTATGCTAGTTGCGTAGATATCAGTACCAAGGCTGCTATTCGCGAAATGATGCTGCCAGGTCTCTTTGCTGTAGCTTCACCGATTCTTGTTGGCTTTATTCTTGGCGCTAAGGCGCTGGCTGGTTTCTTAGCTGGTGCAACTGCTGCCGGTGTATTGTTGGCGTTGTTCATGTCCAACTCCGGTGGTGCTTGGGATAATGCGAAAAAATGGATTGAAACAGGCAAATTCGGTGGTAAAGGTACACCAACTCATGCTGCTGCTGTTATTGGCGACACCGTTGGTGACCCCTTTAAAGATACTTCCGGCCCGGCTATGAACCCGCTGATTAAAGTTGCCGGCACTATCTCACTGATTATTGCTCCGCTGCTCTTCTTCTAAAATATGATGTAAAACGCCAAGCTCATGTAGCTTGGCGTTTTTATTGCTTTTTGGGAACTTATGTACTGAGTCAAGACGCCAAAAGCTACAGGCGACTAGGCAGTGTTTTTTTAGGAGGAGTAGACTTACCAAGTCAGCGTTAGCTTTATTTTAGCTTTGTGGAAACAAGCTCACTGATTGGATCCTTTCGTTTCTTTCTGTGGGAGATAATGGTATAATAGTATGAAAAATATAGCTGGTGAGGTGAATCGATATGCCTAAACCATTAATTGGCATTACTACCAACCAATTTTTAACAGAAGACGGAATCTCAACCAGTGCTAAACGGCAATATGTAAATGATGCTTATATTAGGTCAGTGCTTTGTGCTGGCGGGGTTCCGATATTGCTGCCAATTATTACCGATCAAACAGCTATCGAACAGCAACTGGTAGCAGTAGATGGACTGTTATTAAGCGGCGGCGGTGATGCGCAACCGCAGCTATTTGGGGAAGAACCGGTACCTGAGTTGGGGAAAGTTATCCCCGAGCGGGATATGCATGAGTTACTGCTTATAAACTTAGCGTTAAAAGCAAATAAGCCGATTCTAGGTATTTGCCGTGGCTGCCAGATGCTTGCTATTGGATTAGGAGGTACTATTCACCAGCACTTATCGCCTGATAAAGCTAGGATTCAGCATTATCAAAATTCTTCCGGTGACTATGCCGGGCATACTGTTTGGCTGGAACCAGGCAGTAAATTGGCCAAGATATTGGGTGAAAAAGTAATGACCAATAGCTTCCATCACCAGGCGGTCAAAGATCTTGACCGTGGGCTTATGGTAAGCGCACGCGCAAAAGATGGAGTTATTGAAGCCATTGAACACGAAACTGCGGCTTTTGTAGTCGGTGTCCAATGGCATCCTGAACTAATGATTGACAAATATCCGGTCATGCTTGAATTATTCAAAGCGTTTGTAGCAGCGGCTGACCGGAAATACTAACATTAATCGATCAATGGGGGAGTTTTCATTGGCCATCATGCCAGGATCTGAGCCTTTTTTTCTGCCTGGCGGTGAATTTGGAGTACTATTGGTGCATGGTTTTACCGGAGCGCCATCAGAGATGCGCTTGGCAGGAGAATATCTAAACAAACTAGGTTATACGGTACTAGCGCCCCGGTTACCGGGGCATGGTACAACTCCCGAGGAATTGGCGAAAACAAGGTGGAATCACTGGTACGGCAGTGTGGAAGATGGTTACCATTTGTTGGCTGGAATATGTAGTCATGTCATGGGAGTGGGATTGTCCATGGGCGGATTATTGACACTCAAGCTGGCCAGTGAATATCCGCTCATGCGGCTGGCAGTTCTGAGTACGCCAATCTACATTGCTAATAAGCGTCTGCCGCTCTTGCCACTGTATCGACTGTTTACTAATTATGTGCCTAAGAAACGCAAACGCCTGCCGGACATTGGCGAAAAGTATTCGATCACTTATGACGTAACACCCTTAAACAGCTTATCCAGCCTGCTAGAGCTAATCAAAGAGGTTGATGCATTGTTGCCGTCAATCAACGTACCGACACTGATTGTGCAATCCAAAAGCGAACATACCGTCAAACCCGAGAGTGCCCAGTATATTTATAATAAGTTGGGTAGTAACGAAAAAAAACTAGTATGGCTTACTCATTCAGGTCACATTGTGACGCTTGACAAAGAACGTGACACTGTTTTTCAAGAAATTAGTAATTTTTTTAGTGTTAAGATTCAGTAAGAAAAAACTTAAATCAAGTAGAAATCAGACAATAACATAAGAAGGTGTATTAATGAGCGGAAATGATAACTGGTGTTTTGCCTGCGGTCAGGATAACCCGATTGGACTTAAACTTCGTTTTCGTGAAGAAAATGATGTGTATGTATCAACATTTACTCCCGGACCGGAGCATCAAGGATATGGCGGGATTATGCATGGGGGGTTGGTAAGCACGCTGATGGACGAGATTATGGCGCGTTATTTATATGCCAAGAATCTTACCGCTGTTACTGCTAAACTCGAAGTACGGTTTCGCCAGCCCACGCCAATTGGCCAAAAATTAACGATCAGTGGATGGATTACCGGCAAGCGGGGAAAAATGTATGAACTAGCTAGTAAAATTACGTTACCAGATGGAACAGTTACGGCTGAAGGAAAAGCGATAGTTGCTGTAAAAGGAGATGGGTAAAATGGACTTAGCTGACAGGATATTGGAGTTCATGCGCGAAGAAGCCTACAAACCGCTTACTGCCGAGGATTTAGCAGAAGGTATGAACATTCGCGGCAAAGAGTTGGAAGAATTCTGGCAGGTATTGGACAAGCTGGAGGCTACTGCCGCTATCATCAAAACTCGTTATGGTAAGTATGGTGTGCCTGAACGTATGAACCTGGTTGTCGGCAAGTTTTCTGCAACTACCAAAGGGTTTGGCTTTATTTTGCCGGAAAATCGTGACATGGATGATGTCTTCATTCCTCCTGACGCTGTGGGTGGGGCTATGCATGGTGACCGGGTAGTTGCGCGGATGCATCATCGCCACGCGTCTGGCAAAGCGATCGAAGGCGAGATTATCCGGATTGTTTCCCGTGCCAATACTAAAGTAGTGGGAACCTTAGAGGCCAGCCGCAATTATGGCTTTGTTCTGCCAGATGACCGGCGGATAGGACGCGATATTTTTATTCCCAAAGAAGAAATGGCTGGTGCCAAAACTGGTTCCAAAGTGGTCGTCGAAATTACCGACTGGCCGCAAAAACAAAAAAGCGCTGCTGGCCGGATTGTCGAAGTGTTAGGCCAGCAGGGCGATCCGGGGATTGAGATACTTTCCATTATCAAAAATCACAATCTGCCGACAGAGTTTCCTCCTGAAGTGGAAAAAGCGGCTGCTCGTATTCCCACAACCATTAGTGAGGAGGATTTATTAGGTCGTCGCGACCTCAGAGATCTTACTATTGTGACCATTGATGGTGAAGATGCCAAAGACTTGGATGATGCCGTGCACATCGAGCGGCTTAAAAACGGA
>NZ_JBYKYF010000040.1:0-15189 GCF_057736855.1 Sporomusa sp. | reverse complement strand
GTTTTAATGATTTTAAATTAAAAGGCGGTGTACTCCGCGGTGAAGAGGAAATTGAGGCAGTTACGGCTTTAGCCAAACGTTTTCCGAATGCCAGGATTACACTTGATCCGAACGGCGGTTGGCTGCTGGAAGATGCCATTCGGCTTTGCCGCAATATGCATGGCATTTTGGCGTATGCGGAAGATCCATGCGGTGCTGAAAATGGCTATTCAGGCCGTGAGATTATGGCTGAGTTCCGTAGAGCCACCGGCATACCCACCGCAACGAATATGATTGCCACCGATTGGCGGCAAATGGGGCATACCATTCAGTTGCATTCAGTAGACATTCCACTGGCTGATCCTCATTTCTGGACAATGCAGGGTTCTGTAAGAGTTGCACAGATGTGCCATGAATGGGGACTTACCTGGGGATCTCATTCTAACAACCACTTTGATATTTCTTTAGCGATGTTCACTCACGTAGGGGCTGCGGCACCTGGAAAGATTACCGCCCTTGATACCCACTGGATCTGGCAGGATGGTCAACGCCTGACCAAAGAACCGCTTAAAATTGAAAACGGCATGGTTACAGTTCCTGATAAACCCGGTCTCGGTATCGAAATCGATATGGAGCAAGTAGAAAAGGCTCATGCATTGTACATTAAGATGGGGTTAGGTGCCCGTGATGATTCGATAGCTATGCAATATCTGATACCAGGCTGGAAATTTGATAATAAACGTCCTTGCTTGGTGCGCTAAGCTTGCTGATTGCAGGAATGTTTTATAAAAGGATATAGGAACATTCCTAGAGAATAAAATAAATGACGGAGGTTATGTAAACATGAAGATTGGTTTTATTGGATTAGGTATTATGGGTAAACCCATGAGCAAAAATTTGATCAAGGCTGGCTATGAACTGGTAGTGCTTGATACCAACCAAAAGGCTGTAGATGAGGTTGTTGCCGCTGGGGCAACGGCTGCTCCTACGCCGAAAGCTGTAGCCGAACAAACTGACATTATTATCACCATGTTGCCTAACTCCCCGCATGTAAAAGCCGTAGTATTGGGTGAAAACGGTGTCATTGAAGGCGCTAAACCAGGTGCTGTTGTCATTGATATGAGTTCGATTGCTCCGCTGGTTAGCCGTGAAATTGCAGAAAAACTTGCCGCTAAAGGTATTGAGATGCTGGATGCGCCAGTAAGCGGCGGTGAGCCTAAAGCTATTGATGGCACACTCTCGGTTATGGTTGGCGGCAAGAAGGAAGTATTTGACAAATGCTATGATGTTATGAAAGCTATGGCAGCATCTGTTGTTCTTACTGGTGACATTGGTGCTGGTAATGTAACCAAATTAGCTAACCAAATTATTGTTGCTATTAATATTGCGGCCATGTCCGAAGCGCTTGTTCTGGCTACTAAAGCTGGTGTGGAACCAGAATTGGTTTACCAAGCCATCCGTGGCGGCCTAGCTGGCAGCACTGTACTTGATGCTAAGGCTCCGCTGGTTATGGATCGCAAATTTGATCCAGGCTTCCGCATTAACCTGCATATCAAAGACCTTGCCAATGTATTGGAAACCTCGCATGAAGTTGGCGTACCGCTGCCACTTACTGCCGCTGTTATGGAAATGATGCAAGCCCTGAAAGTGGATGGTATGGGTGATAACGATCATGGCAGCCTGATCCGGTACTATGAAAAATTGGCTAACATTGAAGTAAAACGGTAGTTTCGATTAAGTTCAGGTAAAAAGGCGGACAGAAAATGACAAAACACGAACGAATAGCAGGGCTGATTTTGCTTTTGCTCGGTATTGCCGTAGTGTATTATGGTGTTTCTGTGTTAACGATGGGTACAATTCAAGAACCTGGCCCTGGTTTCTTTCCGGTTATTTGTGGCTCAGGCATCGCAATTCTGAGTGCACTTTGGTTTGTAACCTGTCTGAGACAAGAAACCTGTGTGACGCCGTTATGGGGTGAGGGGGAGTGGCAAGCTCCCCTGACCGCCGTCATTTTAATTACGGTATACGCAGCATTGATGGAACATATTGGTTATGTATTATCTACACTGATTTTTCTGATTGGTTGGCAACAGGCGATTGAACGTGAGACCTGGATAAAGACGGGTATCATCGCTATTGTCGGCACCGCGGTTATGTATGCAATGTTTTCATATTTGCTGGGAGTGCCATTGCCGTAAAGAATATTAATAGCTGATAAAAAGGTGGCTTACTATGGAAATATTTCAAGGATTAATTGACGGCTTTGCCATAGCGTTGACAGGCACCAACCTGCTGCTTTGTTTTGTAGGTGCGTTATTAGGTACGGCTGTAGGCGTACTGCCTGGTTTGGGCCCATCGGCCACAATTTCTTTGCTGCTTCCGCTGGTTTACTCACTGGGTTCACCGGCATCGGCACTGATATTTTTAGCTGGGATATTTTACGGAGCTATGTACGGCGGATCGACAACCTCGATTTTGCTTAAGATACCGGGAGAGGCAGCGTCGGTTGTTACTGCGATTGACGGATATGAAATGGCGAAAAATGGGCGTGCCGGTGCGGCGTTGGCGATAGCGGCTATCGGTTCCTTTATCGCCGGTACAGTAGGGGTTATTGGTTTAACCTTTGTTGCGCCACCACTGGCAGAATTTGCACTGCAGTTTGGTCCACCGGAATACTTTGCGCTGATGCTCATCGGTCTGTTGTTAGCCGTATTTTTAACAGGTGGATCAGTCATCAAAGGCACCATTATGCTCCTTATGGGAATCCTGTTGGCCAATGTTGGCATTGACCCGATCTCAGGTAAAGAAAGATTTACATTTGGTGTTCTGTCACTGGCAAATGGCTTTGATTTCGTAACCTTAGCCATGGGGTTATTCGGCTTAAGTGAAGTATTTATTACTCTGGAAAGCAAGGGTGGAGCTGAATTTGTTACCAAAAAAATTGGCAAGCTCTTTCCTAATGCTCAGGAATGGGCAGAGTCTAAATGGGCGATCGTCCGCGGTTCAATCATCGGATTTTTTGCCGGGGTTATTCCTGGCGGTGGTGCCGTAGTGTCATCCCTGACCTCATATGCGGTGGAAAAACAATTATCTAAAAATCCAGAACAATTTGGCAAAGGAGCCATTGCCGGTGTCGCCGGTCCTGAATCGGCGAACAATGCAGCATCCAGTTCTTCGTTTATCCCACTGCTAACCCTTGGTATTCCCTGTAACGCATCTATTGCCATGATTTTTGCAGCCTTGTTAGTGCAAGGCATTACCCCGGGGCCGTTTTTGATTTCCGAACACCCTGATGTCTTCTGGGGAGTTATCTCTTCTATGTATGTGGGAAATGTCATTCTGCTTATATTGAATTTGCCGTTAGTTGGGTTATGGGTACGGTTAATCAAAGTTCCGTTTGGTATTTTAGGGCCAATCATTGTGATGTTTACTGTGGTAGGCTGTTATAGTCTAGAGAATGACATGTTTAATGTGTATATGTTCATTCTGTTCGGAATTCTCGGATATATCCTGAGAAAACTCTGTTTTGATCCTGGTCCTATGGTTATGGCGTTTATTCTTGCTCCGCTCATAGAAAACGCTCTACGTCAATCTCTTCTGATGTCTGCCGGTGATATGTCTATCTTTGTTTCCCGGCCGATTTCCGGCACATTGATGGGGGTTTTCGCCTTAATTATTCTCGGACAACTTTACGTAGCGTTTAAAAACAGAAACAAAGCCGCTGCATGTGTTGTAGAGAAGTAAAGCTGTTTCTTTGATGGAGCAAATAATTAAAAGGGGGAAAAACATGTTTAGTAAAATCAGAAAAAGCAAATGGAAGGCTGTAGTTGGCGGCTTGTTAGCCGTAGCTATGCTCAGCCTGGCCGGATGCGGCAAGGCACCGGATGCTAAGGAGGCCAGCAAGAAGGCGGCCTTCAAACCAGAACAACCAATAACGATGGTTGTACCGATGGCTGCGGGTGGATCTACGGATATGCTTGCGCGTGCTATCGAAAAAGTTTGGTTAAAATATTGCCCTCAACCGTTGCAAATCGTTAACAAGCCTGGTGGTGGCGGGGTAGTCGGTTCTACCTATGTATCTCGCAGCAAGCCTGACGGTTACACTTTGCTCATGGGACTTGGTTCAGGCCATGACTTAGTAATGCCTCATATTCAAAAGGTAGAATATAACTATGCTAAAGACTTAACTGTTGTTTCGCGGATGTCGGTACACACCGTAGTAGTGCTTGCTCCAGCCGATTCGCCGTTTAATTCGGTTAAAGACGTAGTTGACTATGCGAAAAAAGAAAACAGGCCAATTACTGCTGCTGTATCCGTAAAAGCCGGTGCTGTTGACTTGGTAATGCGCGGTTTGGCGCAAGCAACTGGTATCAACATTACCCCAATTCCTCATTCCGGTGGCTCACAGGCATTGACTTCTTTGATGGGCAACCAAACCGATATCGGTGGTTCACATCCTTGTGAAGCTATGGCGCAAATTAAAGCCGGTCGGGTAAAAGCTCTTGGTATTGCTACATTAGAACGCGATCCTGCATTGCCTAATGTTCCGACCTTGAAAGAACAAGGCATTGACTTCTACACTTGGGGTTCCATTAAAGGTATAGCTCTGCCGAAAGATACTCCGAAAGAAATTGTTGAATACTATGACGGCATATTTAAGAAAATTTCCGAAGACCCTGAATTCAAAAAAGCTATGACTGATATGATGCAACCTATTATGTATCTTGGACCAGAAGAATTCACTAAGAACCTGAAAGAAGCTAGTGATGATTATGCCAAACTGATCAAAGCTACCGGTTTGGATAAATAGTCCCATAACAACAGCAGCATTGCAGCAGGTCAGGCAGACCTGACCTGCTGCAACTATCTTTGGTTCTAGAAAAATATGAAATCATTTATGTCTATGTGGGCATACCTGGTCTCATGTGATTTGATGTTTTTCTAGAACACAGGAACAGCAAAATGACACAATGGAGGAATAGCAAATGATGATGAAACCCCATGGAATTATTCCCGCAGTGGTAACTCCGCTCACCCCGGAAGGTAAGTTTAATGAAAAGGCAATGCGCAAATTAATTAACCACCTGATTGATGGTGGTATTCACGGCCTATTTATAACCGGAACTACAGGTGAATTTTACGGCCTCACCCCAGAAGAAAAAAAGGAGATCTTCCAGGTAACCATCGATGAAACCAAAGGCCGGGTTCCGATTTATGCTGGTACAAACGGAATTACTACCCGTGAAAGTGTTATGTTAACGCAATTGGCTGAAGAATGTAAGGTAGACGCTGTGTCAGTCTTGACGCCCATGTTTATTACTCCTAATCAGGATCAGTTATATAAACATTATCAAACGATTGCTGCCAATACTTCACTGCCAGTAATACTATATAACAATCCACCTAAAACCGGTGTGAATCTCGCGGCAGCCACGGTAGCCAAATTGGCTGAGATCCCTAATATTGTTAGCATTAAGGATTCTAGTGGTGATCTTACTCTTACTGCTGAATACATCCGTTTGACTCAGGGCTGTGAGAATTTTAATGTCCTTATGGGACGTGACACCCTGATTTATGGAGCGCTCTGCTATGGTGCAGCCGGTTCCATTGCTTCTTGCGCCAATGTGGCGCCGAGAATTTGTGCGGATATTTATGATAAGTTTATGGCCGGTGATCTTAAAGGCTCGCTAGAAGCACAGTTTAGATTAGCTCCGCTGCGTATTGCATTTGGTATCGGTACCTTCCCGGCAGTTATCAAAGAATCGCTGGCAATGCTGGGCATCGATGTCGGACCTTGTATGGATCCAGTAGGTCCGATGACAATCGAAGAACGCGAAAAACTTCGCCAAGTGCTTATTGGGATGGGGCTGCTCAAGTAAGTTCTAAGGTCGCTTATCTCACAAGGTTGTAGTAGCCTGGTGAGCAGCGACCTTTATTTGTAAATAACTTTCAAGGTGGTGGCTAACATGTCTATTATTACGAAAATGCTGCAAGATGTGGCTTTGCCCAAAATGGTCAAAATTAGGCAGAAATTCCCAGCCGCAGAAATTCAAGATGTTGCGCAAACCCTGCGGGAACAGATTGGCCGGAGAGAAATTTGCTCCCGAGTTCAGCCTGGGATGCGGATTGCGATCGCAGTCGGCAGCCGTGGCATGGCCGATATCGCGTTAATAGCCCGGGTAGTTGTCGAAGAACTAAAAAAGCTGGGAGCACAGCCGTTTATTGTTCCGGCTATGGGGAGTCATGGCGGGGCTACGGCGGAAGGACAGAAAGCCGTGCTCGCCCATCTCGGGATTACCGAAGAAAGTACTGGCTGTCCAATTCTATCATCCATGGAGACCGTGGAGCTCGGCACAGTGCCAAGTAGTGGTTTACCGGTATTAATAGATAAGTATGCTTATGAAGCAGATGGTATTGTTGTTATTAATCGCATCAAAGGACACAATGCGTTTAGTGGGCCGGTAGAAAGCGGTTTGTGTAAGATGATTGCCATTGGTCTAGGCAAACAAAAGGGAGCAGATGCTTGTCATGCTTATGGTTTCAAACACATGGCTGAGCAGGTTCTGGCCATGGCGGAAATTAAATTGGCAAAAGCTAATTTCTTATTTGCTGTTGGCACAGTAGAAAATGCCTATGACCGGATTGCCAAACTTGTTGTTGTTTTGCCACAAGACATTATCGAAACCGATAAAACGTTATTAGTGGAAGCAAAGGCAAACTTGCCTAAGATTCTCTTCAATCATATTGATGTCTTGGTTGTCGATCAGATAGGAAAAGAATTTTCCGGCGGCGGGATGGATGTTCATACTATCGGCCGGTCTTCTACCGACTATGCCCGCTCAGCGGTAGAATCGCCGGAAAGACTGGTAGTGCTTGATGTTAGCGACTATAGTGAAGGCAATTGCTGTGGTATGGGATTGGCGGATTTAACCACCAGGCGATTATTTAATAAAATTAATTTTGAATATACTTACGCGAATGTACTGACATCCACAGGCACTCGGTCCGGTCGGATACCCCTAATCATGGAATCAGACCGTTTGGCGATTCAAGGAGCCATTAAAACTTGTGGTGTTCTTGATCTTAATCGTCTTCGCTTGGTGCGTATTCCCAATTCGCTGCATCTTGAGGAAATTTATATTTCAGAATCCATGCTTGAAGAAGCAAAAGCTTGTGCCGATATAACCATACTTACTGAACCCCGCGAGTGGGTTTTTGATGCTAATGGTAACCTGCCTGATATCGGCTTTGTGAATAAAGAAGGTTAGTCTAAGATAAGTAAAGTGGGTTGTTGATTTTATAGATAACACAGGGGAGGGGCTGTTATGAAATATGCCCGTTTTGGTTCAAAGTATATTGTTAGAGTTGATAAGGGTGAGGAGCTAGTTAGCACCATTAAAAGTTTTTGTACAGATCATTCAATACAATTGGCGTCAGTCAGTGGTATTGGCGCATTACATAAAGCCAATATCGGGATTTTTATTCAGGATACGCAAAAGTATAAATCGACAACCTTAACCGGTTCTATGGAAATTGCTAGTCTTACAGGCAATGTGTCGCAGATGAACGGCGAAATATACGTACATGTACACATTGTCATTACCGATGAAACGTATAATGCTTATGGCGGTCATCTGAATGCCGGTTGGGTCGGCGCTACGGCAGAAGTCATGATTGACGTGATGGATGGGCAGGTAGAGCGCACTTTTGATAAAGAGGTAGGACTTAATTTACTCAAGCTTAGCTAAACCAAAGCGTGTATGGCAGTGCTACAAACTAGCGCATGATGGATCTGACGACCTCAGTTCTACTACGCCTACGCTAAGCATGAGTGCTCCAGGCAGGAGAAGACAATGAAACAATTTTGCAAAATTGGCCTTTTAGTGTTAGCTGGTCTGCACCTGATAAAACCTTTTGTCAATCTTGACATAGCCGTACCGATAGGTATGGCAGCCGTTGTTGTACTTGTTTCCGGTATGACGATAATGGGGAAAGGTTTTTTTAAAGCAACGCTGACCTTTTTGAGTATTGGAGTGGGGCTGCTGCTTTATGCTGCACAGCCACTGCCAGTTTGGCTTACGGCAGTTAATTCCATGACCAATGTGATTGCTATCCTTGTAGTGATGCAGACCTTTTCGATTCCGATAAAAATAGGTGAATATCATACCTCGATACAATATTGGGTGAATAAATCTTTCAAAGGGGAAGGCCCCCTTTTCCTCTTTACTACTGCAGCTACTCACGTTTTTACCAGCTTTTTAATGTTTGGTGCCATTCCGATCATGGTATCGCTTATGGAACATACCCTGAAACATTCGGTGACTAATTATAAGCGATTTATGTCGGCGGCGATTTCACGCGGCTATGCACTCGCATCTTTATGGGCTCCTGGGGCCATTAATCTGTTTCTAGTGATTCAGGCTACTGGCGTAAACTGGTCTGCCGTATTTGTGCCTGGCATGGTATTAAGTCTGATTGGCATAGTTATCTCGTATTTGCTTGAATCCAAACATTATCTGAAACCACATACGGAACAGTCAGTTATATCTAAAGTACAAGATAAGGTTGGTGATAAACAGGCTGGACGCAGAATGATTCATATTTTCTTAGTCGTTATTGGCCTGATATCACTTACTCTGCTGTTTGATAGGCTGCATATGGGGGCCACGTATAACCGCATTATACTGTCCGGGTTTATTGTTATTGTGGTCTGGCTTTGTTGGCTTAGTCGCGGATTGAATATCAAGGCGGCAGTCATGAGTTACTGGCAGGAAGGCGTTCTTAAAACCGCCGACCTGGCACCTTTCTTTATTGCTATGGGGATTTTCTCTACTGCTTTGGAACACTCTGGCTTTATGGTCATGCTGCAAGCTGGCTTACAGCAAGTTGCTGGCGCCCTGGGGCTGTTTACTGTGGCTTTGATACCGCTTATTATTATCATTGCCGCAGTGCTGGGGCTCCACCCGTTCATGACGATTGTCATGTTTGGCAAAATCCTTACATTGCTGTCATTGCCGGTTACTTCGCTGACTTTGGCACTGTGTCTTGCTGTGGGCGGCTCTATTTCCTATATGGTTTCACCGTTTGCCGGCCTTATTCTGACATTGGCAAAAATGATTGATGGTAAAGCCGAGGAGGTAGCCATACGTTGGAATTGGCGATTTTGCCTGATATACTTTGTTATAGGATTATTCTTTGCATACTACTGGGGTCAAACCGTGTTACCATAGCGGACGAAGGGATGGGCTGAAAGTAAGAAGATAGGGAAGTAAAGGGGATAAACGTATGAGGAAACAGGAGATTCATGTAATATATGGTACCAATTACCGGCAGATGGTAAAAGAGTTGCTGACTACAATAGAACTGGCGAGAGAATTGCATAGTCAAATGCATGTGGCGATTAAACCGAACTTGGTGGTTGCCAAGGAGGCCAGTCAGGGGGCAACCACCACTCCGGCCATTATTGAAGGTATTATCGAGTATTTGCAGGCCAATGGCATAAAGAATATCAGCATTATGGAAGGGTCCTGGGTAGGTGATGATACCAAACGCGCATTTAGGGTTTGTGGCTATACAGCAATTGCCCAACAATATGGTGTGGCGTTATATGATTTAAAAGAAGATGATTACCTGATCCAACAGGTTGAGGAACTTGAACTTAAGGTCTGTAAGCGGCCGCTGGCAGCGGATTTTCTGATCAATGTACCTGTACTTAAGGCTCATTGCCAGACCATGCTGACTTGTGCATTGAAAAATCTAAAAGGCTGTATTCCTGACAGTGAAAAACGGCGATTTCATAAATTGGGCCTAATGAAACCCATTGCTTATTTAGGCAAAGCACTTACGCCAGGAATAACCATTGTTGATGCCATAGCCGGTGATCTTACGTTTGAAGAGGGTGGCAATCCGGTACAGATGGATAGAATCTTTGCCGGACGCGATCCAGTTTTGCTTGATGCCTATGCTGCCTGGCTGCTGGGGTATTCGCCGGAAGATATTGAGTATATTCGTATTGCCGAGCGTATCGGTGTAGGTTCTGCCGATTTAGCCGGGGCCCAGATCATCGAACATAATACCGAACATAAACATAAAAGCCAGTTTAGGCCATCCAACCGTGCCAAGAAATTGGCGCAAAAGGTCATAGCCAAAGAAGCGTGCTCTGCTTGTTATGGCAGTCTGATTCATGCATTGCAGCGGCTGGATGATCATGGTACTCTTCATTTGCTCAAACAGCCTGTTTGTATCGGGCAAGGGTATCAGGGGCAAGCTGTCAACGGATTAGGCATAGGCCAGTGTTTGCGTCAGTGTGCTCATTATGTACCGGGCTGTCCGCCAACTGCCAAAAGTATTGTTGATTTTTTAGAGAAGCATTTACGTTAATAGTGCCAGGAAAAAAGGGTCAACCAATGATAATCGGTTGACCCTTTGGTTACCTGCAAGGTTTTATATCCTGCTTATCTGCAGTTCATGTTGTTGCCAATGCGTAACAGACGGCACATTCTGGCTGTTGCCGCTTGTACAAGTGTAGCAGCCGAACTTACGCATTCGTCAAGTGACATCGGATGGGGGACAATGCTCATTACCCCGTCAATACCGTGTGCTAACACCTGCTCGTGGTCTTTGCCTAAACCGCCTGACAAGCAAACCGTAGGAACGCCATAGCGTTGGGCGATTTTGGCTACTCCTACAGGAGCTTTGCCAAAAGCGGTTTGAAAATCGGTATTACCTTCACCGGTAATCACTAATGTTGCGTCTTTAACCATGTTTTCAAAGCCGGTAGTCTCCAGTACGATTTCTACTCCGGGCTTAAGTTGAGCGTTGGTGAAATATAGCAGACCGGCACCCAATCCTCCGGCAGCACCTGCTCCCGGCAATTCAGCTATGTCCTTGCCAGTAGCTGCTCTGGCAACACTGGCAAACTGGTTAAGGGCAGCATCCAATTCGGCTACCATCGCCGGTGTAGCTCCTTTTTGTGGTCCATATACAGCCGATGCGCCTCTAGGTCCACACAGTGGATTGTCCACATCGCAAGCCACCAGGATCGAGGCCTCATGTACTCTTGGGTCCAGTCCGGAAAGGTCAATGGTCGCTAAGCTGGCAAGGGCAGCGCCACCATACGGGAGTTCCTGGCCGGCAGCATCGAGAAATCTAACGCCCAAAGCCTGGGCCATACCAGCGCCACCATCATTGGTGGCACTACCGCCAATACCGATAATTAATCTTCTGATACCTTGTTCTAGGGCTGCTTTTATCAGTTGGCCTGTACCAAAAGTAGTGGTGATGCGTGGGTCGCGTTTATCCTTGGGAACCAAGGGTAGACCTGAGGCAGCTGCCATTTCAATGACTGCCGTTTCTCCGTCACCTAACAATCCCCAAAAGGCTTCGACAGGTTCACCTAAAGGTCCGATGACTTCTTGGTGAATGATCCGTCCGTTGGTGGCTGTAACCAGGGCTTCTACGGTTCCTTCACCACCATCAGCAATCGGTACTTTATACACTTCGGCTTGCGGGAAAACCGCAAGGATTCCCTGTTCCATGGCAGTGGCTACCGCTACTGCTGACAGGCTGCCTTTATAGGAATCGGGAGCTACGACAATACGCATCAAGCATCACATCCTCACTAAAAAGAACTATATATGTTTATTGTACTGATAATTCTAAACTATTTCAATTATTGCCACTGACTAACATTGTAGGCAGTAAAACTGTGAAAATTAGTTACTTTGCACAATAAAAGTGCAAGATAATGCCATCAATTATCAGTATTTATAATATGATATCAACAGTAACGTAAGGTGGGAGCATTATGATCATTACTGCCGAATTAGCACAGCAGATTGTAGATAACATCATGCCTCTGGTGCAGCAGAATATAAATATTATGGACAATGCAGGGGTTATTGTTGGCTCAGGACAAAAGGATAGGCTTAATACCTATCACCAAGGAGCTATGGAAGTGATCCGCACAGGGGAGGTTGTTGAGATCTTTCCCGAAGATGTGGAGCGCTATTCAGGGGTATTGCCAGGCTTAAACTGGCCCATTATCCTGGGGAACCAAGTAGTTGGGGTGGTAGGGGTTTCCGGTCATCCCGATATGGTGAGAAATACTGCAAGACTGGTAAAAATGGTCACAGAACTCATTTTAGAGCGGGAAACTCTTGTCGAAGAGTTCAGAGCCAATCTACAGCTCAAAGAACAATTTATGCAATATGTACTGTCTGATGGTTATCAGGAAAACCCGGTACTGCAAACTGCCAAATTACTGCGTTTTAAGCTAGATTTGCCGCGGCTGGTTGCCGTTGCTTCGATTGGTCCCATTATCCAGGATGCACGTAACCACTATGGAGTGCATGATTTGGTGACTTTTCGAACCAGGGAAACACTCACCCAACTATTGGATAACTCTACACTCATTGATGCGCGTGACATGTTCATTATTTTGGATGATGAGTTAATTATTCTCAAATACTTCCCGGAAGATGCCGGTCAGGACGAGTTTTATCAATGGGGCTTAGAAATACTTACCTTGCTTGACGGCGGACATGGGTATCAAGGGTTACGTATCGGATTAGGCAGTTGTACATGTTTGCCGGCAGAACTTCATGAATCTTACAAAGAAGCGATATTTGCAAAAAAACATAAACCGATGGGTGCAGCGGTAACTTCCATTTATGATTTTGATATACTTGTCGCTTATGTAATCCAAAAGTCGGGAGCTATCGAATCATGTTTAGCGTTGAAAAAATTAAAAGAAATCATCCTGACAAAGCTTGACTGTAAATATGACATGCGAAATACCGTCAATGCCTTGTTAGACAATAATATGAACATATCATCTGCTGCTAAAGCGTTATTTATTCACCGCAATACTATGGTTTTCCGCTTAGAAAAATTAAAAGAACTGACAGGATTATGTCCCAGCCAGTTCCTCAATCATGCGATACTCTGCCGGATACTTTTTAGCAGCTAATCCTCATGAACCGGGCAGCGTTCACCCATAAGTCGGTCCAGCCAGGTAAGCTCTGAATAGTTTATGACTTCACGCGGGTCAATGGCTAGAATATTTTTTAGACAATGTTCGCAAATTTTTTTACCTGCACTGGCAATTAGCTTTTCAGAAGCTCCCAGCTTTTTCAGTCGTAGCTGACGATTGCTAATAGCGATATTTTCGATATTGACGGCTTCGCTGCTAGCTACGACGAGGCCTGCCGCCTGGGCGTAGCCAGAATCCGAAACCATAGTGTAAGCTTTCTGATGTTTTCTGGCTAATATTTGATATTTATTTGTATAATGAGCATCTAGCCGGCTGTTGATAAGCAATTTCTGAAATTTATCATGTTTCATGGCTTCGCTGATTTCCGGATATATGGCAGCTTCTTTTACCTGTTCTTGCGTAAGGAAGGCGATAACCTGCTCCCTGAATACGCCTAAATAAGCCTGTTTTTCTTCTTTCTTGATTTCCGGCCCGCCGTGCAGGCCTGCGAGGAAGGTTTGCTCCAACGCGTCTTTTTGGTTCCAAACTTGTCCGATTTTGTTGGTATCATTCATTTTTATATTGCCTCCTGCTTTTAAGCCAATACGTAACTTGTAGTAAGGCTGCTTGCCGCATATATTAGTATGCCTAAGGACGACTATGCGGGCGAAGTCCGTTTTATGTTACTCTGATAGGCTATATTATGCCTGATTTGGATGAAAGATGGAAGACAATAGTATTCGGCTACAACAGTAATAGCAGGAGAAGCAGTGGTGAATCGCTAATAAATATATTGAAAATTCTAACGAAATCAAAGGAGGGATTACTATGCGTAGTGTGATTGCAGAGCGGTTAAAACTGAGATACTCTCCCATAGCGATACTATTTACTAATGAAAAACCCGCTGATGCGCTGGAGTTTACCGAAGGGCGCTGGGGGTGTGCCGTTGCCATGTTAACGGCTGCTGCTAAAGGGCGGCAGGCTGTATTTAGCCGCAGCACGTTTGGTTGTTTAGGTGGCGGTGTCGGTTTAGGATTCGGCAATATGTATGAAAAATTTCCTGGAGGTATTGAGTACTTTCTGTCAACAGGCAAAGAAGGCTATCGGGAAGGCGAGGCATATAAAAAGACACCAGAGTTGGCAAGCAGTTTTGTTGAGGCTTTGCCGATTCGCGAAATAGCTGAGCAATTCGTTGTGTTTAAGCCGCTTTCTGAGGTGATTGAGGAAGAACCACGGGTTGTTGTGTTCTACGTCAACCCTGACCAGTTGTCGGCACTGGTCGTATTGGCCAATTATGGACGTCCGGGAAATGACAATGTAATTATCCTCTTTGGTTCAGGTTGCCAGACGACATGCCTGCTGCCCTGGAATGAAGCTTCGCAGGAACGTCCCAAGGCTGTTGTTGGTATGACAGATATTACGGTTCGCCCGCTTATTGATGCTGATTTGCTGTCATTTAGCGTACCTTTCAGCATGTTTAAAGAAATGGAGGACAATGTACCAGGCAGTTTCCTGGATAAACATGCTTGGCAGAAAGTGGCTGACCGTATTTCCGCAAGATAGTTATCGCATAGCCACTGATGTCCTGCGGCGGAGGTACTGCTTTATAGGACATCAGTTATATAAAAATAGACATAGATATTGAATTTTTTCATAAAATAGATAATAATAAGAAAAGCAGATTGCTTATATGTTGCCCTTCATTGCTTTTAGGGAGCGGACAGATTTGTTGGAGATAGTCCTTACAATATTGACGATATTAAATAGCCTGGAGTTTGGTCCTGAAATGAGGGGTATAGGCAAAACGTTTTTCGAATTATCGTTTTTATGGTTTTTGCATCCCCGGCCAATTTATGCAAACGTCTGAAAATATCTGCTTGCTTTTTTTCTTGTGGAATCCTATAATTTAAGATAAGAACCAATTTGCTTAGGTCTGTGGTTGAAAGTCGATGCCAGTCGCAGGCGAAACGACCCACGTAAGAAGTCCAAAGTGGCTTTGAGCATGGTGCGGCTTAGATGTAAGTCCTGCCGGTCCAAAAAACTAGAGTTACATAATATTGGTAGATCGAGAGAGGTAGTAGTGAGGGGATTGAATTCCTAGTAGCGACCCTTCCTGCAGGCGAGTGTGGGGTCAAAGACCAGGTCGGCTAAGCAGTGGTTTTTAAATTCATAAGGTGAGGGGATTTCATTAATGGCGTTTCAGGACAAAACTCTTAAGTGCAAGGACTGTGAAAAGG
>NZ_JBYKYF010000406.1:1606-2253 GCF_057736855.1 Sporomusa sp. | reverse complement strand
GGTGAAGGAAGTTTTAAATGTGATGAAAGAACTGGCAAATGAAGGAATGACAATGGTGGTTGTTACTCATGAGATGGGATTTGCAAGAGAAGTGGGAGACAGGGTCATTTTTATGGACGATGGAGTGATAGTAGAAGAAGGCACGCCTGAAGAAATTTTCTACAGGGCAAAAAATGAGAGGACAAGAGAATTTTTGAGCAAAATCTTATAAAACGCACCCTGGCAAAGGGTGTTTTTTATTTCCACATATTGCAGTGTGCACGTTTTTTATGTAAAATTATAATAAATAGAGGATGAGAGGGGTCTGATACTTATGAACATCATAGTAAGTGGTAAAAACGGAATGAGCATAACAGATGGCCTAAGAAATGCCGTCATAAAAAATGTTCAGAAACTCAGCAAATATTTCCCTCAGGATACAGAGGTAAGAGCAGTGTTAAGTGTTCAGAAAAATAACCACATAGCAGAACTCACCATACCATTTAAAGGAATTATCTTCAGGGCAGAAGAAGTAAGTGGTGACATGTACGTTTCAATCGGTGGAGCAGTGGATAAAATAGAGAGACAGATTTTAAAGCACAGAGCAAAGCTCAGGAATAGATTTGGTGCCAATGAGTCCATAAGATTTGATGTTCCTACTATTTACG
>NZ_JBYKYF010000406.1:0-1596 GCF_057736855.1 Sporomusa sp. | reverse complement strand
GATTTCCAATAAAGCCTATGTCGCCAGAAGAAGCGATTTTGCAGATGAACCTTTTGGGCAACACATTCTTCGTATTTACAAATTCCGAAACTGACATGATAAATGTGGTTTACAAAAGAAAAGACGGAAAATACGGCTTAATAGAGCCGGTGGAAGAGGAGTAAAATTTTATAGAAGGTTGGGGATAGGCTCTATCCCCAATTTTTTTGTCAGAAAAGAAGGAATTTTGAAAAGCATATAGAATATATTTAAAATGTGTGGACAAATTTTAATAGGGTGTGAAGATAATGGGTGAAATAACAAAAGATACGGTAGCTTCGATGGAGATGTACATAAATAAAGTTCCGGGAGTGCTGTCTAGCAGGATAGTAGTAGAAAATGGGGAAATAACGGAAATCCACGTATTAGCTGACAGCACGAGGAATGCCAAGCAGATTGCAAGAGATGTGCAATCTGAGATAATGGCCCAGTTTGGGATTGACATAGATTATAAAGTGATAAGTGTTGCCCAAATTGATGTTGGGGCAAAACCTCCTTCTGAACACAGGATTGTATTCTCAAGCTATTCTTTTGTAAATAGTGGGCTTACAAGCGAAGCAAGGGTGATACTCACCCGCGGAGACGAAGTCTTTGAAGGATTCGCTGAAGGACCTAACACAACAATGAACAAGTATAAAATCATTGCAAACGCTACATTGGATGCTGTGTCAAAGCTCATTCCCAAAAACCATTTATTTTTACTGGAAGATGTCGATATATTTAATATAGCGAAAAGCAGGATAGTAGTGGTGGGAGTCACCCATGTGACAAATAGCCAGGAAGAACTTTTGACAGGTTCTTCTTTAATAAGAAAAGATGAGGGGGAATCTGTCGTAAAAGCGACTCTTGATGCCATAAATAGAAGAGTTATGTCAATTATATCCCGTTAGCTTTTAAACACACCCAAACCGCTTATTACATACTTAGCGTAGCGATACCTGAAGCCTAAGGGCAGAAGAAATAAAAACAGCAAAGGGGGTTTCAGGTATGAATAAAGCCACACTCATAAAGATACTCTTGGCTTTAATGGCACTTGCATTAGCAGGAGGCGCAAATTTAACATGGCACTAAGCGGTTTGTGGTGTGCTTTTTGAAGAAAAGAGGAGGTTTAATATGTTAAACAAAAGAGTAAAAGTGTATATTTCTATAATAATTGCTTTAGGAATTTCTTTCCTTATATATTCTATGCTAAGAACTTCAAAAAATACAATTCCAGATATAATTTTATTTGGTTTTTTTGCTGCATTAGCTGAATCAATGCCAGTATACATTGCTAAAGAAATTACTGTTTCTGTGGCATTTGCTGTAGATTTAATGGCTCTACTCATTTTTGGACCTTATGGTGGTGCTTTAATTGCTTCTATGGGTACAGCATTTCAAATTGTTAAAAGTGAAGATGGTACTTTGAGGCATATATTCAACTTGCCCTACTATAAGACGTTATTTAACATAAGTGAACTGGCTTTAAGCGTGGGAATTGCAGGTTTAGTATTTGAATATACAGGAGGAGTTGCAGGCACTTACATATATCCTAAATATCTTATACCTGCAGTGATA
>NZ_JBYKYF010000405.1:1461-2254 GCF_057736855.1 Sporomusa sp. | reverse complement strand
TTCCCGTCCAACATCTAGATGAATAATCATGTATGGAAAAACTAATATACCTCTTAATGGTAACAGTGGTATTGTACGGCGTTTATCTGTCAAAACTGCTTCCTCCCTTCGGTAACCTTGCGGCATTTGGCTTAAGTTATTAGTAGTTTCAACACCGCTATGTAAAATATTCTAACGCAACCACAAAAAATCCTTTTATCCCTTAATAAATATAGGCCGGGTTTGTCGACCCGGCTAACATTATCTTAAACTTTATCGACACCGGCTGCAGCCAACACATCCGGCATAGTTACTGTTACATCCTGCCGCAGCACTTCGCCGGTCTTGATCACAGCATGCTGTAATACTTCATCGAAAGTTTCAACAGGAATCACTTCAATATCCATGTTCTTATAAAGTTCCTGCCAATTTTCTGCAGGAATTATTACCCGCCGTGCACCCGCCTGTTTCGCTGCGGCTAGTTTTGCGCTCACTCCGCCAACTGGTTTTACCAGCCCGCGGATCGAGATTTCACCAGTCATTGCCACAGTATTATCGATCGGTATGTTCTTAACCGCCGAATAAATCGCAGTTGCTACTGTCACACCGGCTGACGGGCCATCTACAGGAACGCCACCGGGGAAATTTACATGAATATCATATTTATGATATTCAATCCCATATAGCTTAGCCAATACAGTAAGTACATTTTCCAGCGATCCTTTTGCCATACTTTTGCGTCGTACAGTTCTTCCTGGCGCTCCCATTTCTTCTTCTTCAATAACTCCGGTGACAGTTAGCTTTCCTGTACCAT
>NZ_JBYKYF010000405.1:0-1451 GCF_057736855.1 Sporomusa sp. | reverse complement strand
TGTACCATAGTTATTGGGAACAGCCGTTACTTCCAGCTCCATAAGCATGCCTATATTAGAACCATATACAGCCAAACCGTTAACTACACCCACTTGCGGGCTCAGGGGAACTTTTTTCTCAGGCCTCGGAGTATATTGGCCAAAATTTATAACCCATTCCACATCAGCCTGGGAAATAGTCTGTTCATGTTTCCCACTGCTTTGTACAATTCCGGCTGCAATCTGAACAATATTCACAGCTTCCCGCCCGTTGGTAGCAAAACGCTTAATAACTTCCAATGCACCCGGTTCAATCGTAAAGTTAATTTTTTTTGCAGCATTTACGGCCACAGTAGCTATTTCATCAGGTAATAGCGGTCGAAAAAATATTTCTACACACCGCGAACGTATAGCTGGAGGAATATCTTGTGGCATCCGGGTAGTAGCTCCAATGAGCCTAAAATCGGCTGGCAACCCATTTTGAAATATATCATGAATATGCTGTGGTATATTCGTATCCTCACTATTATAGTAGGAGCTATCCAGAAAAACCTTACGATCTTCTAATACCTTTAGTAATTTATTCATCTGGATATGATGAAGTTCTCCAATTTCATCAATAAATAATACTCCACCATGCGCTTTAGTCACAGCTCCTGGTTTAGGCTGAGGAATACCAGCCATCCCCAGCTGACCAGCCCCTTGGTAAATTGGATCATGCACTGTGCCGATAAGCGGATCGGCAATCCCCCGTTCATCAAATCTGGCTGTTGTGGCATCAAGTTCGACAAATTTAGCTGTCATTTTAAAAGGGGAATTAGGGTTTTTCCTTGCTTCGTTTAGTACCAGCCGTGCTGCTGCCGTTTTACCCACGCCAGGTGGCCCATAAATAAGTACATGCTGCGGGTTAGAACCGCATAAAGCGGCTCGTAATGCTTTCAGTCCTTCTTCCTGACCAACAATTTCTGTAAAATCGGTTGGCCGGGTTTTTTCGGCCAGTGGTTCGGTTAAGGATATCTCCCGCATCTTTTGCAGTTTGTCCATTTCTTTTCTGGATTCACGTTCTACGGCAATTTTGTTGCCCTGCAGTGATTTAAGCAGGTTCCAGAAATAAATTCCAATAACCACGGCAAAGAACAACTGAATGAGACTGATAAAATTCACAGCATAATCCAAAATTCAATGAACCTCCTTCCCCGGGTAATTTTTTTAACTCATGTTCCTTTATCATGAGTCTAGTATAGGCAATGTACACTATTTTATCCTGGCAAAAGCCGGCAAGCTAACAGTTAGTATCTATATGTATTTCAAAATTTTATGAGTAAAAAAAGAGCCGTTTGACGGCTCCTTTTATTTTACGCAGATTCTTCTTTTTTCTTGGTTTTACGCTCAGCAGCCACCAATATCGGTTCCTCTTTATTAAGAACAACTTCTTTGGTGACAATGCACTTAGCAATATCGGTACGTGACGG
>NZ_JBYKYF010000404.1:0-2254 GCF_057736855.1 Sporomusa sp. | reverse complement strand
TTAGCCGTGCCGGTCAGGCTCTGGGATTGGCCAGTGAAGCGGTGATTGCTTTTACGATGCCGGCAGCGGCTTGTCAATCTGAAACCATTTGGCAGCGTTATCGCCGTTGGCTTGAAACCACTACTTACCAGGCAGGTTTTAGTCGTTTGGAATTGATCGAACAACCCTGGGCTGCTGCCAAGGGTTCAGGTATGCCGCTTAAACCTGGAGCCGTCTATAGTGTTGTAACGATACATGCCGACAGTGTGGAGACGGTTATTGTACAGGCTGTCAACGGTAAGGAACAAACGCTTGTCGGTGGTGTGTTAGCAAAAACGACGGTAGGCAGTTATTCTTATATAGATATAGACGAAAGTTCTGCTTTTGCTCAGAATCGTGAAAATAAGCGGCATTTGCGGGTGCTGAGCTGCAGAACGGAGTGGCTGATAGGTGAGGAACCCGAGGAAGCGACAAGACAATTAGCAGCTACTATTCAGCAAGCATTGCAGGATGTTGAAAGACGGGGATACTCGGCGAACTGTCTGACCGGGGTCGTTGTCATCGGCAGCAGTGTAAATTCGGAGATTTTAGGAATAGTTCACGACCTTTTTGGCGGTATTCCGGTGTATGCTAACCAGCCGTTTTCTGCCGCTGCTTGCGGCGGCGCAGCGTTATTAGCTGGAGAAGATGCTTGCGGTTATATCAGCCATAGGTATGGTTTGCGTTTTTTAACAGAAGCTGGGTACCAATATCGCGAGCTTGTTACTAAAGGCATGTTTTATCCTAGCACAGGAACCATTTGCGAATTTACGGTTAAAGCCAGTTATAATGGGCAACAGAAGTTTGCGTTATTTATAGAAGATGGTCTGCAATGTATTAATGAAAAAGATCCGCTGATATTAACTATTCAGACGCCGGCAGTCCGCGGGCAGGCGGTATTTACCGTTAAGGCTAGTTTAGACAGTGCCGGACAACTACTGGTAACGGCTACAGCCGTTGACAGTGGTGAAATTTTTGCAGATAGGGTACCTGTTGCAAAGTTAGTGTAAGGGAGGGCTGGAGATGTCGCATTTTACTCAAGTGGCGACTCAGATAAAGAATAAAGAAATATTGCTAACCTGTTTGCGGGAATTAGGTTATCAGGTTGAGGAAAATACCTCAATTAAAGGCTATCGCGGGCAGGAAACTTCGGTAGATATTGCTGTACGAATGAAACAGGGATATGATATTGGTTTTGTACTGGGCGCTGATGGCACTTACCGTTTGGTGGCTGATTGGTTTGGGGTACAGGGCACCAATGAGCAGGAATTTACTAAAAAGGTTCAGCAGCAATATGCGTTAACCACTGTTATGGAACAAGTACGCCGTCAGGGATTTAATGTAGTGGAACAGCAGAGGGATGCCAGTGGTCAGATTCGCCTGCTGGTGAGAAGATGGGTGTAGAGGAGGGGGAAGACTATGGATGTTTTTGCTGAACAATTTGATACCTATATCCGGGCTCGGGTTACGCTCATTGTTATCGTGACACCTGAGGAACAGCGCGCTATTGAACATGTTAAGACGGTATGCGAACAAAAAAACCGCGCTTGTCTATCGTGGGATGTTGCTGACGGCTTTACGGTAGTTACCGGACGGACCACACTGGATTTAAAATGTCGGGATCCATTGGTGGCCCTGGATTTGATGGAAAAGGAAGGTATGGAGAATACGGGGACAATTTTTGTCTGCAAGGATTTTCATGACTTCTGGACAAATCCGCCTGTCAGACGCAAACTTAAAAATGTAGTACAGCGCCTAACCCAGACTCGGACCTCGATTGTAATTACTACCCCAACAGGACAAATTCCTGACGAATTACAGGATGAAGCTGTGGTTATGCATCTTAAACGTCCGAATGGGGAAGAGTTGGATGCAGTGCTTGACGGACTGCTGAAAGGTGCCAATGTTAAAATCAATCTGACAGAAACCGGACGTGAAAAGGTTGTGCAAGCCGCTATGGGTATGACCGCAGGTCAAGCGCGTCGGGTATTTTCTAAAGCCATAGTTACTTGCGGCTGCTTAGATGACCGCAGTATTTCCCTGATTACTGAAGATAAAGCCCAGCTTGTACGGCAAAGCGAAGCCTTAGAGTTTTTGAATACCAGCGAGACCATCGAAAGTGTCGGTGGCTTAGGAGTCTTAAAAGATTGGCTGCGACTGAGGGAGAAGGCATTTACTAAAGATGCCCGCGACTATGGTTTACCAGCACCTAAGGGAATTGCCATGGTGGGTATTC
>NZ_JBYKYF010000403.1:0-2256 GCF_057736855.1 Sporomusa sp. | reverse complement strand
GCAAAAGCGATTGTAGTAGAAAAAGACGTGTCATTACCGACCGATACTGATATAACCGTTATTAAAGTGGCAAGCACCCGGGCGGCCATGCAGGCAGTTGTGCCATATTTTTTTGATTATCCAGGACGTAAGCTCCGCATGATTGGTGTGACTGGTACGAATGGTAAAACAACAACTACCTATTTGATTCGCAATATTTTGCAGCATGCAGGTTTTAAAGTTGGTTTAATTGGGACCATTCAGACTCTGATTGAAGACCGGGTGTTGCCTGTCAAAAATACTACACCTGATGTTATTGAGCTGCAAAGTACGCTAGCCGAAATGGTCAGTTGCGGTATAGAATATGTAGTCATGGAGGTTTCTTCTCATGCACTAGCATTAAACCGAGTAGCTGGCTGTGAGTTTGATGTTGGCGTATTTACCAATATGACTCAGGATCATATGGATTTTCATCAGACTTTTGAGAATTATATGGATGCTAAGGCCGAGTTGTTTCGCAGCTTACATCAATCTCATAATGTTAAAACCGGTAAAAGTGCGGTAATTAATATTGATGACAGTGCTGGTATGTTTATGATCCAAAATTCAGCTTGTCCAGTAATCAGTTATGCTGTTAATCAAGATGCGGTTCTAACTGGTTCTAATATTGCTGTAAAGGCGGCAGGTGCTAGTTTTGACATTAACGGACCATTCGGCAAGCTCGAACTTAAACTTAAGATTACCGGAATGTTTAATGTGTATAATGTGTTAGGGGCCGTTGGAGCTGCTTTGGCAGAAGGCGTTAACCCCAACATAATTAAACAAGCTCTCGAAAGTTTTTCCAGTGTACCGGGGAGATTTGAATTAGTGCAGGCAGGGCAGCCGTTTACGGTGATTGTCGATTATGCTCATACACCTGATGGCTTGGAAAATGTGCTTAAAACGGCTAAACAGTTTGCAACCGGAAAGATTTTGGTAGTGTTTGGTTGCGGCGGGGACCGTGACCGTACGAAACGTCCGATTATGGGCAAACTGGCCGTTCAATATGGTGATGTCGTCATTGCTACGTCAGATAATCCTCGTAGTGAAGATCCGGGAAAAATATTGGCAGATATTGAAGTGGGCATCAAAGAAGCATTAGTTGGCGAGCATGCAGGCAAACAGTATGAAAAAATTGTTGATCGCCGTCAGGCAATAGCTCGGGCGATAAGGCTGGCTGAGCCACAGGATATTGTGCTGATTGCCGGTAAGGGTCATGAAACCTATCAGATTTTAAAAGACAAAACCATTGATTTTGATGATCGGCAGGTAGCCCGTGCAATCATCGAGGAGATGAAACAGAATGGCTGATTTTACTTTAACAGAGGTGCTGAAGGCCACAAGTGGCCGTTTGGTTACAGCAAACGGCGGTAAATTATTCAGAGGTATTTCGACTGACACTAGAAGTCTTCAACCTAATAATTTGTTTATTGCTTTAATGGGGGAACGGTTTGACGGACATGACTTTATCGCTCAAGCTGCCGCTAAAGGTGCGGCTGGGGTAATTGTTAGCAGGCCGGTTGAGGTACCTGACAATATTACCGTGGTTGAAGTGACAGACACGTTGGCAGCATTTCAGGATTTAGCCCGGTTTCACCGGCAACGGTTTACGATTCCGGTTATTGCCGTAACTGGTTCAAATGGTAAGACAACAACCAAAGATATGTTGGCTGCAGTACTGTCTAGTAGATTTAATGTACTTAAAACTGAAGCTAATTATAATAACGAAATCGGCTTGCCGCTGACGTTGCTAAAACTTGAACAGAAGCATGAAGTGGCAGTTGTTGAAATGGGTATGCGGGCGCAAGGCGAGATCCGCCAGTTAGCGGAGATTGCTTTGCCGACCGTTGGGGTTATTACAAATGTTGGCGAAACCCATATGGAGATTCTTGGTTCTGTGGAAAATATTGCTATGGCCAAGTCCGAACTGGTGCAAGCCATTGGTCATGATGATTTGGTAGTTCTCAATGCCGATGATCCCCATGTGCGGGCTATGCAACATAAAACTCAGGCAAGAGTTGTGTTGTATGGCATGAATTCTGATGCCTTTGTGAAGGCTGAAAATATCAGCATCTGTGAAAATGGAGACATGGTAACTAAATTTGATTGTTGCAGTCCACGCGGTTCCTTCCCCGTTGTGCTGCATACGGTTGGAATCCACAATGTGTACAATGCCCTTGCTGCTATCACAACTGCTTGGGAGCTAGGATTAAAGCCTAGCGAGATAAGGGCTGGTAT
>NZ_JBYKYF010000039.1:14046-15334 GCF_057736855.1 Sporomusa sp. | reverse complement strand
TTTGGAATGCATTTTAGTCCTGCGGCAGTTTTTCCGGCAGCTGCCAGTATTGCGATATTTTTAGTTGAGTTATCTTCGATAAACGAAAACCTCAAGGAAATGGGACAAACCGGGCTATCCGACATGCTAAATAATTTGGTTAGTACGGTATCGAATAAAATCTTTCCGAAGTAGGGAGGGAAAGCATGACTAACGAACAATTAGCCTATGAAATTGCCCGAGGTATTGGCCAAACCGGCGTAGAGGGCTACTACAACACAGTAACCTGCTCTACTGCTGGCGATTACCCCAGTATGGGCATATCTCAATGGGAGGGCAGTCGGGGCGACAGACTCTTGAGTTACATTGATGGCGGCAGTTATTTTGCTGGCCGAAGTTATTCCGACATCAAAAACAAAGGCGAAATTTACGCACTCTCTGAACTGCTAGGCTCTCCACAAGGGCAAGAGGCCCAAAATCAAATACTAGCCGAGGACTGTCTAGCAATGTATGTTCCGGCACTCAAGCAAGTACCTACTTTAGATGATAGTAGGTGCTTTATTTATGCCGGGATTTGGTGTCCGACTAGTCATTATGTTGTGCGGAAATTTCTACAAAACCGGTGCGACCGCTATAATATCCGCAGCCTAGCAACTATACGCGATTTGTTCCGCGACCAATACTATATCGCTGCGGCTGTCGGTGAGCGGTATGCTGCTGGCTATGCAAATAGGGCAGAAAATACTTTTAGGTATGTAGCGGCGCTTGATTTGTCGGCTTATGGCGTGCCGGAATACGGACAAGGGCCGTTCGGACTTTAAGGGGGCGATTGCGATTGACGACAAGAAAAATCTTATCTTACTGCTTGTGTTGGTGCTTGCTGTTGGTTTCGTTACCTATTACTTGTTCGGCAGCGGAACCGATGTATCTGATATCCGACAGTCAGTTGACGCAGTTAGAACAGAACTCAGCGACGCTCAGAGAGAAAATAGCGAAGCTAGAGAACACGCTGACGCAATCGCAGACGGACTTAAAGGCATCCAAACTGGAACTGGAAATGTGTCAGTTAGAATTAAAAACGCTACAGGAAAAATCAACAGCGCTAATAACGGAATCGGAAATGCTCAAGGCGAACTTGGTAGCATCAGAGAAATCCTTGAACAAAATGAAGCAATATATAGATCAGTTAGAGAAACAGGCCCAGTCCAAAATTAAAAGGCTCACCTGGCAGCGAAATTTGTTTGCCGGGGCCTGCATATATCTGCTGGTGAAATAATGATAGCACACTCTCATTCGAGAGTGGGCTTTT
>NZ_JBYKYF010000039.1:0-14036 GCF_057736855.1 Sporomusa sp. | reverse complement strand
GACAAAAAAATACCGGCCTATTCAGCCGGTTTGTGAAGGCAACACGCGTCTAGCCAACCTTCTTGGCATGTGCCTTCATGGTCGTGAGGCAATACGCAGCCCCACGTTGGTATATCCTGGTGTTCACACCAGCCACGATCTTTTATATTATGGGAACAAGTTTCACAAGTTTTTGCCGACACTTATAAATCCCTCCCTGCGACATCAATTATAATAAGTGCAGCCGCGAAGGTTATGCCCAGCAGTTTCCGCAACATTGCGGATGTTTGCCGTCATGCCACCCTACCTGACCGTCACAGGCGGCGGCAAAATCGCCTTTGACTGAGCGTTCGTTGCATTCGACAGCGGGGTGGATTTCACAGGACAATGTAGCGGTTTCCTTTTTTGTACAATCCATGCACATACTAACATCTCCTTTTGTTTTTTTTAGTTCTCCATAGTGCCCACCTGTAAAACTACAGATGGGCACTAGCAAAACTAAAGACTAAAAAGGATATGCAAGGCCACGACACCCGCGGAAAGTTTGCCCGTCATCCGTCATGACGGGATCTGCCACGAGTCTCATAGACTCAGGTACAGTACCGTGTTTGGCCCTGTACGCAGACGCATACAAAGCCGAGACAATGACAATGTCGTACCCTTGGGGATACTCGTCGCACCCCAAAATTCTTTTTTGAAACGTAGGGATTCCGCTTTCGTCGAGAACCTCTACGGTTTCGATCTGGGCGTTGAGTACGCCCATTCGGGGGATAGTTTGTATAACCTCACCACCCACGAATTTTCTTATGTCGGGGCTAAAGGTAGCACCTTGAATAATGTTGATCGGATGTGGAGTACCGTTGTATATTTTTACCATGCTCAT
The DNA here is from genome assembly GCF_057736855.1 of Sporomusa sp. Lineage (NCBI taxonomy): Bacteria > Bacillati > Bacillota > Negativicutes > Selenomonadales > Sporomusaceae > Sporomusa > Sporomusa sp. The sequence continues at coordinate 13,174 of NZ_JBYKYF010000039.1, read as the reverse complement.
TCGCTCCTTTCATTTTCGCGGGGGTTGTGACCGCAGCCTTTCGGCTCCCGCATTACCCAGAGGGGGGACAAGCCCCTACTGGTCACTCTGCGTTCTGCCACCCTGGGTAGTAGCGATCGCACCATGCTTCCCAGGATTCGACAGAGTTAACTTTATTATACTCTGCCCAGTCTTTCCACAACCGGGCTAAGGTTTCTTCATCCGTGATTTCGATGTATTCATCACGGACGAAGTTTCTTGGTCTCCAGTCGTCTCCGTACTCACGTACGTACTCGAACGGGGTCTTTATTTTAACGGTTAGGCCATCGGGGTTTACCACCCAGCGGCCAACTTTTTCGGTGCCCAGGAAAACTGGGCCGGAGCAGCCAACAATCTGGCCGAGAACCAGATTTTCCAACCGAATATCTTTTGCTGACATCGTTACCCCTCCTTTATAATCCTTATAACAGTTCTTTGTTATAACTCCTGTATTGACGGAGTATAAACCATGACAGACTTATATAATCCTTGAGCGCCGCGCCCTTTCGGGCGGCCCCGGCTTTCACGGGGCTGGGCCTAGCGGCCGGCAAGAAGTGCTACCTACCGTCCCCTCCATGGCTCAACAACGTAGCCATGGGGGTTTTTGTAATCCAGAGGCCATTTGTATCTGACCTCTGTAACATAATACGCCTTGCCGCTTTCGGTAGCGACGGCGTATATATCATTTCGGTATCCCGTCCCGCGCATACGGGAAACCGATTTTAGGTATTGAATGGCTACTAACTTCTCAGATGAGCCCGTTTGGTATTTAATCTCCTCCTCGATTTTTTTTACTAATTTTTCATTAATGTTCATATTACTCCTCCTCTTTTTCGCCCGTCCGGTGGGCTAACCTTTATCTTGATTTAATTATAAACGATACAGTTTAAAACGTCAAGAGTTTTTTTAATAAAATTATTTAAAATGTTGTAAAAAAGTTTAAAATACGTTATTATATTATTGAGGTGATTTACATGCTAAATATACGTGCCAAAATAATGGAACAAAATAAAACAATGACCGAAGTCGCCGAATTGCTAAGCAAAAAATATGGTAAACCGGTATCAGTACAAAACCTAAGCCAAAAGATCCGGCGCGGATCAATTCGGTTTTCTGAGGTTGAAGATATTGCCGAAGTTCTCGGTTGTGAATTAGTCTGGAAAAGGAAAGAACCCCAGCAGTAGCCGGGGCCTGCCGCATCCTCCGGGGTGCGGTTTTATTTTTTATACAACAAAACCGCCAAACGGCGGTTATTTTTCTTCCCAAATTATTTTCTTTCCTATAATATCGGCAATCATTTCAGCTTCACTATACCTCAGTGTGCCATTGCTAAGTTTCTGGCTAAAATTCGATGGCGTACCTCTCCAGCCGCGTTTGTTCATTTCTGCAACAACATCGCGGATTTTCCACCCTGATTCGATTATCTTAGCTTTAACAAATGCTGACATATGACACACTCCTTTATGGCGTAATTATAGCAAAATAATATTGTAAGGTAAATTAATTTAGATTATACTAAATTTATTAATATATATCTAAATTAAGTGGAGATAATCTAATGAAGCCTATATCCGATGAGCAAAAAACAAAAATTATTGAGCTCTATAATTCTGGACTAAATGGATATCAAGTCGCTAAAATTGTTGGATTATCTAAGTCGGTTGTTTATAAATATTTAAAAGCCCGAAATCATTATGTTAAATGGTCAGAAAAACTAAATCAATTGCTTTGCGATGGACGTGCCGAAGGAAAAACGTATAAGCAAATTGCAGCAGAAATAGGTTGCACTGCAATTGCAGCTAGAATTGCCATGCACCGACATCGTGTAAAAATAAGAGCCGATCCGTCAAAAAAACTAGTAGCCTCTGTACTGTTAAGAGCCATGAAAACGGGCGCGACAGCAACAGAGGCATTAAGGCAAGCAAAAAAAGCGGACATTTTAAGGGCAGTGAGGCAGTAATGTTTAAGCAACCTTTTTATGTACCACCACACGCCATACAGCGTTTTCGTGAGCGGGTAGCCGACTTACCAACACTGACCATTCGGACGCTGATCCAGGCGGCATTGCAGGACAATAAGCAGATCGTCGGTGTACAGACATGGGACAAGCATCCGTGTGTTGTCTATCGCGCTCAGTATCGAGATGTTAAATATTTGATTGTGGTAATGCAGGATTTACGTAAACACGATAACGCATGGCCAATTGTTCGGACGATTTTGTCCGAAGGAATGGAAACAAAAATACGTTATGAAAGGAGGGGATGGAATTGGTCACACCAACACAATTTATCAGGACAGCAGCGTTAGCCAGCGGTGTAATACCGTTAGCTATGGGTAAATCAGTGGAATATACGGATGTTGAGTTAGTGCCGGTAAAAGATGCAAAATGTTATCTTTGCGGCGGCAACACTGACGGAATGGGCAAACCTGTTGCTAAGGCAATACTGCCGACATTCACAGACCGCGATAAAGCCCGGTATCCTCAGTCGGAATCTATCTGTCCAGGGTGTGCATGGTGCTTATCATTTCGTGAGTTGCGCAACTATTCCATTGTCGCAACGGCGGACAAACTGCAACATCCTGACCGTATTACCTTGCGCCAATTATTACTAGAGCCGCCGCAGCCACCATTTGTTTTCTGTATTGCCGTATCCGGTCAAAAGTGGGTGCATTTTAAGTCGATAGTTAATTATGACCGTGATAATTACGCCGTACAGATGGAGGATACCCGCGTACCAGTTGACCGCAACTTTTTACCCGAGATGCTTGGTTGGATTGAGAGCTTGTACGCTGTATTTACAAAAGAAGAAATTACTACAGGCCGATACAACCAAAATCGCATAAAACAGTTTGGTATATCCAAATTTCAGGAGCTAGAAAAACGGGTGGCAATATATCGGGGACAACGCATGTTTGACTTGGCAGTATTTATTGCTCAAAAACCGCCTGAGCAACCCGAAAAAATAGAGGAGGAAAAGCCAGTATGTATTACAACTTCGACACCGACGACCACGGAAGTGCAGTTGCAGCTCTTTTAGTTTACGCTGTTTACCGGAGCCGAGACAGTAAACGGTTTAAAGTTAGTATGGATATGTGGGGAATTATTGAACGCGCCGTCAAGTCCGTAGCCAAACGGGCTGCCGACTTAGGCGAATTTATTGAAAAACTGAAACCAAAGCTGATGTGCAGTACAATTCAACCCCGCTGGGCCAAAACGATACCAGACGGTTTAGTCAGCATGAAGTTATTACCGGACGGCTGTATTGTGGAGGTAGCTGACAAAGGCAAGCGGCAGTTTTTAACTGATGTTTTGCAAGAGGTTGACCACCGAGAAGTGCTGGACATTTTATACAAAAAAACGGCATTGGTTATCTTGCTGGTTCGCGACCGGCTAGAACGCGAAAAGCCGATTGAAGCCAAATTTGAAACTATGGAGGTAATTGACCATGATGCATAACATACGACTGGACGGTACCATTACGTTATTATCCCCGCTATCCCATATAGGCGAGTCCATAGGCCCGGACAGTTATCTAAGCCAAGATATTATTATTGGCCCCGACGGCAGGCCGGTAGAGGTATTTGTTTATTCCGGCAACGCGTTTCGCGGCATTTTGCGGGATTTGGCCGCTATTTATATGACCGAAAAGCTCGGTAATATCAAATACAATCCAGCAGTATTTTATTTGCTGTTCAGTGGTGGCAGCCTGGGCGGCGATCAGTCAGTAGATATCGACCAGGCACGTATGTACCGGCGTAATATACCTATGCTGAGTGTATTCGGTGGCGGCGTGGGTAATCAGATTCTGACCGGCAAAGTAAAAATCGGCAGTATGTATCCATGCGTCCGGGAGTGTCAGCGTGTTCTGCCGGCCCATCTACGCCAGGATGATGCACCGTCATGGCGGCAATGGACGTTCGATAAATCATTTACCCGGATGGATGATGCCAAGAACGAAAACCGGCGCACATATCTGCTAGAAAATAGCCAAGACACATTGTTGCTGGATGGTAAAAAAGAAAAGAAAAAAGACGAAACTCCCCAGCAAATGCGGTATACCATTGAGATGCTTGCAGCCGGTGCTGTTATGTACCAGCGTATTGATTTGTGTGACATGACGGATTTGGAGCTTGGCGCCTTTGTTTCCGCACTGGTTGAGTTTTCAAAAGCCAGTTACATAGGTGGCAAGTCCGGCACAGGACATGGCCTGGTAGAAATTGAATACACCTGGCGCAAAGCCGGTGATCAGGAAAGCCAGGGCAAGTTTTTATCTGTAGGTAATGACTGTTTATGGCTGTCCAAACCGGCTGAAGATGCTAAAAATCAATATGACCGGTTTTTGGTTGATATGTATGATAAATATCTGAAAGAGAACGCAGAGGAACTAACACTATTGCTGGCAGCCGGTGGTGGCAAGAGATGAAACCACTGAAAATAACGGCTGTTATGCAGGACGGAAGAATAGCGGGAACTGATCCTTGGTTCCCGCTTGATAGTATCCTGGCGGCTGAATGGATGCGACGAAACCACCCGGAGGCGTTTTATAACGCCAGTAGTCATATGCTGAAAAATGATATAATAGTTGCCGAATTGCCATTTGAGCGGCGCGGACAGGGAGACGACTGGTATTGGGCCTGCTCATTTAACACTGCGCCCTCCTTGGGAGAGCATACAATATTTTGGCATAAACGGTTTGATGATGCGCTGGAAAAATACATTGATTTTGGCAAGCGGCGTGGCAAAATCAATGTAAAATCTGCCGAGTATAAAGCATATCGGATGCCATTGGTTATACAGTTATTTGACCGCATGGAATGGTATGCCGTTGGCAATTTGGACGCGGTGCAGGATTTATGCCGGACCGTAACTCATATCGGAAAAAAGAGTAGCCAGGGCTTAGGCGCCGTTGATTATTGGATTGTTGAGCCGTGGCCGGAGGATTTGAGCGGTAAGCGGGCAATACCGTATGACGGGACACAGCAGGGCAGACTAATGCAGTATGGTATTAGGCCGCCATATTGGCATAGTGACCATCAGAGGTTGTGTGTGATGCCGGAGGTGTACCGTGGATAATTGGAGGCGCGAACAATATAGATTGCATGCAAAATTGCCAGTATACAAACGGCATGTTACCAAAGCCATAGAAATAGTCAGAGAGGCAATTAAAATACAAGGTGTATGGAACCTATCGTGTAGCGGCGGCAAAGACAGCGTTGCAATGTTAGACTTATGCTGTGTGGCCGGTTGGCGCGGCCCAGTGTTGCATTTTTACTATCCAGAAATGCCTGGGGAAAACACCAAATTAGTTAAACAATTGACTGCAGATCGTTGTCTTGACCTGCACCTACTTCCGGTTGTTGGCGAATGGGATGTTTATGATAGTGTTGGTTTTTTTATCCATCCAGAGACACCAGAACAAATCAAGGCAGCGAACGCTATGGCGCGCGAATACAAAAAGCAAGTGGCTGAATATGTTGAGCAGCAGGGGTGGATTGGGCAATTTATCGGTCTAACACGCCACGAGAGCCGAGGTCGTAATTTAATGCTAAGCAAAAAAGGATACATTTATAAGACCGAGAACCGCAAAACATGGACAGCCTGTCCATTACGAGATTGGACAGGTGCGGATGTATGGGCTTATATATTTGAGCGCAATCTACCATACTTGTCTTGTTATGATAAAGCTGACGATCCCGAACGAGAGCGATCAGAAATCACTTGGTTTATTGCTGAATCGGCATGGCGGCATGGTATGATATCACACCTAAAAAGAACAAATCCATGCAAGTTTAACGAACTGGCTTTGCGCTGGCCGGAAATACGCAGATATGTTTAGACCCGGTTTATGCCGGGTTTTATTTTTTTGAAATTTTGAAAAAAATATTTAAAGAGTGTGTAGTTTAGGTATTGCATTTTGTGTGTAGTTATGCTATTATATAGTCAAGAGGTAGGGATACCTCAAATAAACTGAGACAGTCAGCATAGCGTGACTGCAAGGAGGAAGAATATGAAAAAGAAAGCTAATTACGTTATGAGACGGAAGAACAAGGTGACTGTTTACTACTCAAACGTTATCGGATGCCCACAACCTGCATGGTATGTGAAAGTATTTAATACAATTGAAGAGGCAAAAGAATTTAAAAAGCTGGTTCTCAAATCTGATGATTGTCTAGCTCTAGAATAAAGCAGAGTGACAGGGCGCACAGCCCTGGTAATGCGGCAGACAGGTCACAAGCCCCTTTGGAAAGCTAGAATTTCATGCCGACGGAACCACCGAATAGAGTGAATGGCAAAAAGGTAGCGGTTATATTTATACTGAACCGCTTGACAAATGGTACTAATAAAATTAAACTAGCCGGGCATCGTCCCGGCTTTAAAATTAAGGAGGAATAATATGAGTCGTAAACAGATATGGATGAATCCACCTTTAGAAAAACTGGCTGACCAATTTAAAGACAAAACCCGCAATGGCACATTCTCGCGCCGCCTAGGTGACATCGTTGAACGGTACGAAGCCATCATGGCGAATACCACCGTCCCTGCAATGACCGACGAAGAAAAAATGGTCTTGGGTGCAGCTGTGTGTGGTTCTATGCTTACTCCTGTTGCCATCCGGTATCTCCACGAGAGTATTGCCGACCTGGGTATTGCCGGCGCTAAAGAGCTTGCAGAGCGGGTCCAACAATGGACGGCTGCTGAACGAATTGCGGCTATTGAGTCTTTAGGTATATGACTGGCGTCGGCACAATATCCGAATGCATTGCTGGGAAAGAGGTTAATTTGTTTCGGGATGATTTAGATGGGAAATGGTTTTTGGAGCATTAAAAAGCCCCTGGCGTGTGCCGGGGGCAATTTTTATGTTGCAGGAATTATTTTACAAACATAGAATATCCTATCAATATATTATTGATGGGATGGTTTTATGCTTAGAAATAAACTCAAGAGTTGGCGGCATAAAATGGAGATGAATCAGACGGAGTTTGCTGAATTCTTAAATGTTGATAGTAAACTATATAACAGATGGGAAAAACAGAAAGTGCAACCATCGCTACTAACAGCACTAAAACTAAGCATTAAATTAAAATGCACTGTGAATGACCTATTTGAAATAATCGAATAGGTCATATTTTTTTGAGATTTTTTCGTAAGGACATGCAATATTTTCGTGTCACGTTCATATATTTAACCATCAAACGAATATACGGAGGTGATTCGGTGAATATTTTTCAGGAGATCAAAAACGATATCCGGTCAATTATACTTCCGATGTTCGGCCAAGAAATCCCGCTCGCTGTCATTGAAACATTGGAAGCCCTTTGGCCGGACACGCGCAGACCGCAGATCCACGCGAAACAAAAAACAGCGGCTGGCTACACATTCACAATTGCGCTGCCAGCCGGTATATCATTTAAGGATTTTTACTCAAAACTGGATTACTTTAGGGATGCGGCTGGTGGTGATAAAGTCAATGTTGAAATCCGACAATCGGGTAAAATGGCTATTTTAAAAATCAGCAACAATTTATTGAGTAATTACTTTGATTATCCAGCAGACTATCCGCGAACAGGTATACTGCCAGTGCCGATAGGTTACAGTACAGCAGGTCTACAAGTGGTTGACTTGGCGAAACTACCTCACATGCTTATAGGAGGCGCTACAGGCGCGGGAAAATCCAATGCGGTACATGTCATAGTTAACTCGTTATTATCGCTCAGAGAGCCGCCAATCATCGTCATAATCGACCTTAAAATGTCAGAGTACAACTACTTGGAGAATCGGGTACTGCTAGTTACTGAGCAAGAAACAGCTTGCCAGGCATTAAATCGGTTAGTCCAAGAAATGCGCCGGCGCCAACTACTGCTGAAGCAATCGCGATTTGTTAACGTGCAGAAATACAACGCTAAGACAAAAGCAAAAATCCCATACATAGTCCTGATAATTGACGAATTGGCCGAACTCAAAGACAAGGATGCGCAAGAGGATTTAGAAACGCTGCTCAGACTGTGTCGTGCTGCTGGTATATGCATAGTAGCTGCCACTCAGCGACCGTCGGCAAAGATATTTACCAGCAAATCTTTCGGTGATGCCAAGGCCAATTTCACAGGCAGGCTGTGCTTCCAGACCATCAGCGGTATAGATAGTCGAATTATACTAGACTCATCTGAGGGTGCAGACTTACCGGCAATACCAGGCCGTGCATACTGGAGACATGGCCGGGAACTTACAGAAATACAAATGCCTTATTTTGATCCGGAGGAGGTTGTTTGTGTTGAGCAATTATCGTCGACAATGTTACCAGAGGGATTCGCGCTTAAAGGAGATTTTGACAGAATGGGGCGTACTGGACACGGAGCAGCTGACGATATTATTATTTCCATCGGCAAGGGTAGCGCAGCGCAGATTAAGAGCACTAGCAAAGCAAGGCGTAATAAAACGTAGCACACTGACGGCACCGTATTTTTATTATCTGGGAGAGTGCCGGGAGCCTTTACAGAGGATTGCTATTAACTGGTGCCGGTTGTGGCTTGACCATAGGCGGAAATCATGGGAACGTACATCAATGGATTATGCGACAGGGACGTATACGGTAGTCAATACTGTTACTGGCACAAGTAAGGACTATCGTATTACTGACCGCGTGTTTAAATTACCAGGCGACAACGTGATTACCATTACCGATGACCTGATAAATAAAATTAGGGAGGAATTAAGATGTGTAAAATAGTATTTCTAGCGTTATTATTGGCTCCCCGGGCATGTTCGGCTGCTGGACTTAAAGACTTAATAGTTAATGCCAGTCCGGATGCTCAAATATATCTATATGGCGTAGTAGCTATATTTGCTGTCGGAGTAGTTGGTATGGCTGGCAGCATGATACTTAGTGCGTTTGGCAATGGTCGCATTGCTCGGTTGGTAACGAATGGAAGCTATTTGGCGGCGGTGGGGATATTTATTTCGCTAGCACTGATGTTATTTAAGCAATTTTGCGCAATGATAGCTGGCTAACGCGTGCGCGTAATATAACGCCGTAGCCCTGTTTTTAGAAATTTGGACAGTATAATTACTGATTTTTAGGCTTGTCTTTGTACGTGGTAGCGGATAGTGGGCGTATAAGTAGACGAATAGGTAGCGGATATAACAAACCCCGGCCTTAACCGGGGTTTTATGTGCGTTTGATATGATGACTTTGAAGTATCACCAGAATCGTGAAAAGGGATTGCTGCGCCATGCTATGGAAGGAATTTTGCCTGAGGATGTGTTATGGCGAAAAAAGAGTCCCTATCCTAAAACGCATAACCCGGCTTATACCAGGCTTGTTGTTGATGAGGCGCTTAGGATTTTGGATGACTCGACATCCCCGTTACAGCAAATTCTCAATATAGAGAAACTTAAAGAAATTGCGCAAACTGACTTGGCGGCTTCAAACATTCCCTGGTTTGGGCAATTGATGAGCGGGCCGCAGCTATTTGCCTATCTTATCCAGGCAGATCATTGGCTGCGCGAATATAAGGTACAGATAGTGTGAAGAGAAAATTGTTATAGCTTGTTTTCCTTGCGAACTACTGTGTGTCAGGATGGAGACATACAGTAGTATTTTTTATTTGGAAAGAAACATTAATTGCCGTTTATCTGGACGAAATAATTTTGGAGGCCGGAGCGTTGCATTCGCAGGCAAATGGTACGTCTTAATGAATTTAAGTTGAAAGCAGGTTTTAAGGAGTTCTGCGATTTGTGCTTATATGGCCGAGGATGATCCTGGCAATATGACTTAATTTTCTCAGCAAGTTGTCGATATAATAAATAACAAGAAGTACAGATGGAGTGGGAAGTATGGCTATCGATCAAGCCGGTTTAAATCGTTTGTTGGCTGCTTTTAGGCCGAAAGATACCTTGTCGGCTTTACGGGAGCGGCGTGCAAATCTTCTGCAGAAACTGCAGAGCAATATTGGCAATCACAACAATGATCGACAGCAGACGGGAGAGATCAAACAACAGCTTCGAGAATTAGCTGCCGTTGAACAGCAGATTGGCCAAAAAATGTATGATGAAATATCAAAAAAACTGGAGGAAAAAAGACTGGCAAGAGAGGCTGCTATTGCCAAAAAAGAACGGGACAGGGAACGCGCGCTGGCTAAACATGAGCGCTTATTGGAAAATAGAAGCATGAGTAAACTCTTGTCTGCTGCCGGAAAGGCCAGGTATCCGGGACAATCGAGTATTGGATATTTTAGTGGCGGTAACCACGAGGACAAAACTTATACATCTGAGGTTGACCTTGACCTGCAGGAATCAGTAAAGTATGGGATTGCTGCGGCGGAAGTGGCTGTGCGTCGGAAAAACGCGGAAGTTAAGGCACAAATCGAGGAAAACGCAAAAAACAAACAGGCAGTTCACAAGAAAAAAAGTAAACATGTTAGTATCCTGGTTTGAGAAATCCAATGCTTCTCTTGATTTTTGACAAACAAGACAAGTCTTTTTAGGTCAAGTTTCCTCATTGATCGGACAAATAAAGGGAAAATGACCTTTTTAATGAATATAGTATTAGTGCTAGTTAAATTTACCTATGGAGTGTTATTGGATTATGTGGGCAAACATCACAGCTAAGATAACAACATTCATCGAACAACTGAAAATGATAAAGCCACCGAAAATTGCAACACCTGATATCCCCAGAGCTTATGCAAGCGCTAAGACCATAGTGGATGGGACAATTAAGCGAATGGAGCCTAAGCATTTTGTATATATTGCTTTGATCGTGTTACCTGTTATTGTCGGGCTTGGAGCATACTATGGAATTGTAGATAGTAAAGCCACTCTGGAAGCCGCCAATTTACCGGAAAACCGTCTTGCTCGTATGAGTATAAGTTTTACGGCTGAGAATTTTGTTAAATATGCCGGAAGAGGCGATAAGGAGATTACGGCTTTGTTTATCGAAGCTGGTATGTCACCTGACGTTTACCGGAAAAACGACGGTTTTACCCCTTTGCACGCAGCGGCTGCTTATGGTCGAACTGCTGTGGTTCGGCAATTGCTGGATAAAGGTGCAGATATAAATGTCCGGGATAAAGATGGTCAAACTCCGCTGATGAAAGCCGTCTGGAATAGCCATGCCAAAGTGGTAGCTATGCTGCTACAACACGGCGCTAACGTCACTGTCAATGATAGTAACGGTAATCATGTTATCAATATGGCGAAAACCAAGAATGATCGCCAAGTACTTGCCGCGCTTGTAGCTGCTGGTTATACCGAACTGAAAGATGTGTTAGAAAAAGTGGAATCGGCTCCTAAAATAACCGGAAAAACGTCGGGCGGCGATGAACCCAAGCAGCAGATTGCCACAACCATGACGAAAAATACTCAAATTATTTATAACAGGCCGTACACCACTACCAGTCAACCGGCAGATAAATTCACCTTAGTCGATGGTTATGCTGGAGCTATTGGTGTAGGCAAATCTGTTGATACCCTCTATCAGCAATTTGCCAAACAAGCTGTCAGCCCGGGAGAAGAGTTTTTTGCCGGTCGGACCTATCCGGTATTAAGAGCTTATGGTGAACAGGGAGAATCACCGGTATTAACCGTGTACTTTGCTCGTAACAAAAAAACTGAGGATAACATTATTACAGCTATTCGCGTTTATGATGCTCGTTACAAGACCGCTCATGGTATTGGGGTGGGTGCCACTTTGGGAGAATTGCGGCAAACAGGCACTATAAGCTCCATCCAATATACTGACAGCTTGTACGCCATAGCACGGGACAGCAAGATTCGCTATGAAATTGACTTAAGTACTGACAATCTGCCAATTGCCTGGCTTAATGGCGGTGACACCAATACCCTGCCTGATGATATGAAAATCAAGAGCATTTTTATATTCTAACGGCAATTGCTTGTTGACAATAGACGAGCTGCTGTGATATTTTCATTCTATAATATACTAACTATATCCCTTAGCTGATTAGATGGACTAAAGGCTTAGGAATTGCCCTGATATGGACGATTTCTTGGCCTTTATTTTTTATTTAAATGCCTTGCACAGCTTAATTATCCATTGTAGGAGGCAGCCATGAATGGTAAAGCCAATAATGAACGCCGAAATACATTTCCCTCTAAAGTCCAAGGTATTGAACTAACGCCCGATTCTGGTGTCAGGCAGATGCTTACCCATCTGGATAAAGCCGGGATCAATACTCAACGATAACTTGGAATTTGGCGGGGGTTAGGAAAACAATTGGTTTATGCTATTTACAGCTAATATGCAGGAGGGATTAGCATGCAGATGACTGAAAAATTAGAAAAACTGAGACAGTTGTTAAAAGAAATGGGAACAGTGGCAGTAGCTTTTTCCGGCGGGGTTGACAGCAGTTTTTTAGCAGCAGCTGCTCAGCGGGTATTAGGTGATAACGCTGTCGCTGTTACTGCGTATTCAGAAACATTGCCTGAGTCGGAACGGCAAGAGGCTATTGTTATTGCCCGAAAACTTGGCATTAGGCATGTATTCTTACACATTAGCGAACTGGCCAGCGAAGAATTTGTTGCTAATACGCCGGAGCGTTGTTATTTCTGTAAAAAAGAACGTTTTGGTGCCATAAGGAAATGGGCAGATGCTGAGAAGATAGCCTGGGTGTTGGACGGATCAAATGCTGACGATAAGTCAGATTATCGTCCAGGCATGCGCGCTATCGACGAGTTGCAGGGCGTACGTAGCCCTTTGCTGGAAGCTGGACTAACCAAGGACGAAATACGTGCGATATCTAAGGAGTGGGGCGTTCCTACTTGGAATAAACCCAGCGCAGCTTGTCTGTCTTCGCGGGTAGCTTACGGTTTGCCGGTTACAGCCGAGAGGCTGAAACAAATTGAGCTTGCTGAGGAATTTGTTAAACGATTTTGCCGGGGACAGATTAGGGTTAGGCACCACGATAATCTAGCCCGCATTGAAGTATCGCGGGAAGATATCCTGGTATTGGCCCAGCCTGCTACAGCTGACTTGATTACTAAGGAACTTAAAAAATTAGGATTTACTTATGTGACACTGGATTTGGCCGGATATCGTACCGGAAGTATGAATGCTGTCTTACAGTTGGATGGTAGTAAATAAGATAAGGGCGTGTCGCAAAACGTTTATGGAAAAAACGTCTTGTGACACGCCTCTTT
>NZ_JBYKYF010000402.1:0-2262 GCF_057736855.1 Sporomusa sp. | reverse complement strand
AACGCAATAGTATTCACTTTTCACTAAATCTATATGTGTTCATATTATCACTTTTCAGCAAATAATGTCAAGTAAAATCAGTTTCAATGTGTTTAACTTGTGATAATGTCACCTTGTAGATTATCGCGATAAAATGTCACTATGAACAACGAGGTGCGTTAATGTCTCAAAAACAACTGAATAGGTTTGTCGTTATATCTAAGGTCATTGCTGGTCATTTAACTAACGCGGAACCCGCGATAAACCTAGGAATCAGTGAACGCCAATTCATCCGATTAAAGAAAGGAGTTATTGCCGAAGGTGCTGCCTCTCTTATTCACAAGAATACAAACCGTAAGCCTGCTCACGCCCTAGAGAAGAATGAATGTCTACATGGCTACTGGGAAGTAACTCGTCAGATGCTTCTCCGCCAGGAATTCCCGTCAGTATTTATGCGGATCGCCATGCAATCTTTCTTTCCCAAAATGCTGGTAAACTCTCTATCGAAGATCAACTGGCCGGCAAATTTGTTAACGATACCCAGTTTGGACGTGCTATGTCCGAACTCGGTGTAACCCTCATTGCCGCCCGTTCCCCTCAAGCCAAGGGGCGCGTGGAACGACTTTGGGAGACTCTACAAAGCCGCTTGCCTGTCGAATTCGCCATCGCCCAGATTTCTACTGTTGATCAGGCCAACGCCTTTCTAGCGTCCTATATCGACGACTTTAATCAACACTTCTCTGTAGAACCTATTAATAGCGATCCGGCGTTTCGCGTTTTATCTAACATCGACGTTGATACAGTTTTGTGCGTAAAGATGAAGCGTGTCGTGGACGCTGGCTCTGTTTTTTCGTTTTATAACAGACACTTTGTTTTGACCACCGCTAACAAGGCGCTTCTACCTCCGCCGAAAGCCACGGTCACCGTCTTAATCAGTCCTCGCCTCGGCCTCAAAGCCCAGTACCGTAATACTGTTTTCGAGATCCTCCCTTATATCAAGCCAGCCAAAGCTTCTAAGTCAAAGCAATCCGGTACAAGCAAGGAGCCTTGGATACCGCCGGATAGTCACTACTACAAATACGGACATACTCTGATTAAAAAAGTCACCTTTGAAGATACTGACAAGGACATTCTGGCAATGCTCGAAACCATTTTTCTATGCAAATACGCGTAAATATAGGTGACATTTTCACACGATAATTAACCCTCTTTAGGGGTGACATTTTCTCAAGTTATTGACACGTAAGCGCCATGATTTCTCAGGAACGAAGCGACAGTCAAACACTCATCCCGATGTTAGAAAAACTAAAAGAACTAGGGTATACAAAACCAGTAGCAGACGCAGGATTTGGAAGTGAAGAGAATTACACCTGGTGCGAGGAGAATGGGCTAACAGCATTTATCAAACCAGCGAATTACGACGCAGGCAAAACCCGCAAATATAAAAGCGACATTGGTAAACAGGAGAATATGCCCTACGATGCCGAAAGCGATAGCTACCTTTGTTGCAAGGGACATCCTATCAAGGCAACCTATGAGAAAAAGACTCGATCTAAAGCGGGTTATGCAATCGTAACAACGGTATACACCTGCACCGAGTGCGCTGGCTGCCAACATAAGGTTCAATGCATTAAGCGAGCAAGCAAAAAATCGCTGGAAGAACGGAGCAAGAATCTGCATGTATCCAAACCCTTTCTCAGACAGCGCCAAGAAATGCAGGCGCGCATACAAAGCGAGGAAGGCATTCTGTTACGTATGAACCGCTCCATTCAGGTGGAAGGAGCATTCGGAGTACTTAAAGAGGATATGGGTTTCCGGCGATTTTTGATGGGAGTAGCGTTAAAGTGCAGACCGAATTTTTGCTACTTTGTATGGGATAAATAAACTCCACAACAAAGTCCAAAGCGGACGCTGTGGAACTTATTTACATATTTTCAAAGCGTCCTGACAACTCATAAATAATCTTTTTTAGGGGAAGAGGCTTCCTCTGTTTTGCTATGCCCATAAACAGGTTTCGTATTTGGTTTTTCCCTTTTTCAACCGCCATTTTTCTTATTTTTACTAAAGAAAAGCGTGTCACAAGACGTTTTTTAAATAAACGTTTTGCGACACGCCCATTGGTGCAAGGTGTCTAAAAATAGTCCTAGATTCTGACTTTAAAGCAGAACTCCATTACGTTCCGCTATACATTAATAAACCCATTTTACAGCTTACGATTCCAAGACAATGTCCAGTTAAAAGGCAAATCCCAATAATCATAACCACCATGGGTTATAACATTAT
>NZ_JBYKYF010000038.1:0-15342 GCF_057736855.1 Sporomusa sp. | reverse complement strand
GGCAACTCAGCACACATACACCGCACCCGATACATTTCTTCGCGTCACGCACAACTTTGTAATTTACTGTCGTCAGTGCGCTTACCGACTTTTTGGTACAAGCCTTCACACAGGCCCCGCAGCTAACACAGCAGTCCATATCATAATGAGGCAGAGTCATCCCCATAATCCCAAAATCATGCATTCGTACTTTTGCACAATCATTTGGACAACCCGTCAGCGCCACTTTAACATGCAGGTCGTTGGGGAAAATGGCTTTTTCAATCCGTTTAGCAAACGCCGTAGTGTTATAGCAAGCATACGGACATACATTATTTCCGATGCAAGCTGTAACATTTCTGGTACCTGAAGCAGTATAACCGGTCTGAGGAGCCTCCTGGTTAATATCCAATCCCTCGATAATAGGCTGGAGCATTTCTTTTACTTTCGGCATATCGGCAAATTTGATCCCTGGAAGTTCAAAACCTTGCCGAGTTGTAATATTGACAATGCCGTTACCATACGTTTCTGCAATATTTTGGATAATTGCTAAATATTTTGCCTCCAGATATCCTCCCGGAATACGCACCCTCGCTGCCGTTAATCCTCTGTGCTTTGTCACCCGAAAGGCATTTTTCTTTAGCTTTTTAGTATTGATATCCATTCGTATCCCTCCCTGCTAATCAAGCAGTTGACAGCCTTTCACATAGTTAAATACCGGTCCTTCCAGGCAAACATAGGTATCATCAATTTTACAGTGTCCGCATTTACCTATACCGCAGCACATTTTGCGTTCATGCGAAATCCAAATGTTTTCTGCCCGGAAACCTCGTTGCAATAGTCCCTGGGTAGTAAATTTCATCATCATGGGTGGACCAACCACAATGGCCACTGCCTCATCGACATTGTTCAGTTTCAACTCAGGAATATACTTAGTGACCAAACCGATTTGGCAGCTAGTATCATTCTCTACACAGTCAACCGTTAAAATGACCTCCATCTTTTGCTTCCAACGACCGAAATCTTCGAGAAATAAAATATCTTTCGGTGTCTTAAAGCCGGCAATCAATGTCATACCTTTGGTTTGTTCCATATGGCGGCAAAAATAATCCACAACCCCTCTTACTGGCGAAAGTCCGGTTCCGCCAGCAATGACTACCAGTTCTTTTCCTTGGTAAAATTCGATATCAAAGCCGTTGCCATATGGGCCACGCATAAACAGTGTATCGCCAACATAGCGCTCAAAGATCTCATTGGTAACCTTCCCCACTCGGCGAATAGTCAAATCCACCGTGCCATCGCCAATACCGCTGACAGAAATGGGAGCTTCACCATACTTAGGGATAGAAACTTCAAAAAACTGTCCTGGTTTGACCTCTCCCCGATACGTAAGGCGGAAGGTGTATTCAATATCGGTATGCTTGATAACCTCCTTAATCTCAGAACGAAAAGGAAGATACTCATTAGCCGGCATGAGCGGCCACCTCCTTGATAGCATCTGCCAGTTTATTTACTGAATGGGAAAAAGAAATATACTCTGGGCAAATATCATCACAGCGCCCGCAGCCTACACACATATGATAGCCGTTACGTTTTTTGTAATCATATACTTTGTGGAGCACCTTAAACCGCATTCGCTGACCATTTTTTTGGCGATAAGCACCGCCGCCCGCCACATCCGTAAATCCGTCCACCATACAGGATGCCCATACCCGGCGCCGCTCTCCCACATTGCCGTTGTCAGTATAGAAGATATCCTGCATGGTAAAACAAGTGCAGGTAGGACAGACAAAATTGCAACGTCCGCATTTGATGCAACGGTTGTCATACTCTTCCCACATGCTGGCATGCATGACATCCAGCGTTAGGTCTTCCGGAATATGAACACGGGTTGCAGTTTCGGTTACATATGCTGGTGTTACCTCTACTGGTTGCGCACTATGCGCAGTAAATGCCGCCTCCCAAGCGGGATGCTGATTATCCACATAAACCTTTCCGTTCTTTATTTCCAGATAAGCATCATAACTATCGGATCGGTTGGTTCCCATATCCACACAAAAACAATTGTCAAACGAATGTCGACAGCCAATTAAAATAAACTTTACTTTGTCCCTAAGTCGCTTATAATAGTAATCTTCAACCCCATTTTCCAGATATATGGCATCAAGCCGCTTCACTGCATGCAAATCACAGCTACGTAAAAAGATAATCGCCCCCTTTTTGGGAGGATCAGCTTCTTTTACCTCATCTTCAGTAAAGAAAAACAAGGTTTGAGACAATGGCAACAGAACTTCTTTAAACGAAAACTCTGATTTTGTTACAAAATCAATTTCGTCCACGGTTCGAATTTCTCCGTAACGAACTCGGTCAGTATCGGAGAAAGCACCACCACCCTTAAACAATTTGGGAGCATAGACAAGATATTTTTTAGACCATTCCTGCAATATTTGATTAAATTCTTCTTGTTCTAAGCAATAACCCATGTTTACACCTCTTTCCGTTTATTGATGTAAGATGTAGTATGGAATCATGATAATTACGTTTCCTCGTGCTTTTTTTAACAACCTAATTGTATCTCGCGCCAAAAAAAATGACCGTGACTAACATCACGGTCGTTTAACATATTCTGAAAGTCTATCACGATCAGGTATCATGATTTGACCATCATGGAGCTTAATTAAGCCTTGCTTGGCCAAGCCTTTTAACTGACGCGAAACAGTTTCACGCCTTGAACCTAGCATCTCCGCAAGATAAGTAATACTTAAATCCATAATAATGCTTGTTCCGTCTTCGCAAGAAACACCATAATCTCTAGATAGCTTCCAGAGTTTGGCGGCAATGCGTTTATCACCACGCACTGAGTTGGGAGTATTTTTCAATTGACGATAAAGCCGCCGTACTTTCAGGGCAAACGAGTCCAGCACACGTTTGGTAAGGACAAAATCCTGTTCCATAATCCGCAGAAAGTCCAGTCTGTCAAAACACAAAATTTGCGCCTCTTCAAACGCTTCGCAATTAATAGAGGCCGGAAGCTGTTGTAGCACAACCTCATTAATGAGTTTACCTTTATCTAATAGAAAGATGACCTTTTTCTCTCCCTGGACATCAACAGTATAAAGAGTGACAAGGCCGCTGATAACACAATATATCATTTCCACCGGTTCTTTATCAAAAAATAAATGTTCCCCTTTAGCCAAATGACGCAGCGTACCACAGGATGATAACAGACTAACCGAATGAGGCGACACCTGTTGAAAAACCTCCACAAGCGCCACGGCTTCCTTTACGCTTATATTCATATCATCACCAGTACTTTATTCCTGTCTTCTTTTTAAAAAGTCCGCAGGGCCGATTCCTCCAAGTATCTCTATCAGGAGATGATATTCAACAAATTTTAGCCGAAACCTACTACACATACCTTCATCCAGGCTATATACGATTATATTACAATGGGAAAATTTGGTTATACTAAATATACCTCAATGAAAGCTAGATTAATACGATTCAACAATATACTTTCATTAAGCCTTCAATCTCACTACTACCACTAGCGCCTGCCCTTCACGCACCATTCGATGCCGAGCGCAATAATAATCGCAACAATCGTGATGCTACGAAGCCAATCAAAACCGTTCATAATGCCGGATGCGATGTTAGTCACCAAGATAATTATCAAAAACCATTTTATCATACTCGATAAAAGCCACTCGTTCATTACACACCTCCTAATAATGTAAGTATATACCATATGCAAGTACAAATCATTATTTTTCCATCTATGGATTCTGAAAAATAAAATCTATACCTAGCTTTAAATTTCAATTCGGCTTCCGTACTCTAGGCAAACTCGATTAATGCCCCATTTCTTACTATCTATCCCATAATCTATCCTCGGCATTCGGAAAATCATCCACATAATATACAGCCGTGCTCCCGCATTTGGGACAACATTCTAAATAAGCACCATCACCTATCGCTTTCAAGATTGCACTCTCTGTATTAAACACTTTGCCGCACTTCGTGCATTTGCAACTGCCATATCTCCTTCTCCTTCCAGATAGCTTGATATCATACATAAAACTATTGATGAATAATTTCTTCACCTTTACTCTGCGCAAATATGATTATAAACTCGTTTCGCTTTCATAAGAAAGCCGATTACTTGTTGATACATTCTTCCCGTGAACAAAGTAGTATAAAATCATAGAGCAAAATACTAGGACAGCCAGTGTCATATACATACCGCGAAAACCAACAATCGGTATTATATTTCCTAGTAAGTAAGGACCAAAGCCTACTCCTAGGTCTAAACAAAAGAAAAATGTTGCAGTAGCAAGTCCAAGGCGATGTTGTGCTGCTGCTTTAGTGGCAATCGCTTGTCCACAAGACATTAGCGTACCAAACCCGAGACCGACCAACGCGCCTGACAGTAAGAGAATCACACCACTCCCGGCTTGACTAAGCAATACCAGGCCAAGCGCAAATATCAGCAAAGCAGGATACATGACAATATTATCGCCTTTAACATCCAACAATCTGCCGGTAAATGGCCGTGAAATTAAAATCAGTACCGCATAAATAATAAAAAAGAAACTGGCCGCCGATGTTAAATGAATTTCTATTGCATAAGAATTTAAAAAGGACAAAATACCCGAGTAAGCCATCCCCATTAGAAGCATAACCAAAGAAATCCGAATTGCGCTTTTCTCAAAATAGTATTCCCACTTAAATCCATGCATGGCTTGCTGTTCTTTGGGTACCTTCGATTCAGGTATCCGGGCAAACAGCGTTATAATAATACTCATTACAGCAAAGACCGTACAAACGCCAAAAATCATAGTAAAATCAGCATACTGCATAATAAAAAGTCCTAAGAAAGGGCCAATGGCCATCGCTAACGCTGGACTTAATGAAAAGTAGCTTATTCCCTCTCCCCGTCGTTCCATCGGAATAATATCGGTAATCACTGTCGGCATCACTGTGGTGGCAACACCAAAAGCCGCGCCATGCATAAAACGAACCCCCAGCAACAACACTAAGTTCTTGATGGGAAAGTATGCTAACATAGCCATTAAAAACAAAATCAAACTCCCATGCAGCATTTTTTTACGACCAATAAGCTCTATATATTTTCCTGACAGTAAACGCGAAATAAGACAACCAATCACAAATATACCAGAGGCAAGCCCTGCCTGACTTTGCGAAGCATTAAAGTTTTTTATCGTGTAGAGTGACATTGTCGTCATTAACAAATAAAACGTCAAAGCAATAAAAAAAGTTGATGTAAATATAATAACAAACTCTTTCGACCATAATTGCGATCTTCTCACATTCCTACCCCCGCTTTCAGTTACATACATGTCTCAAACTGATCTCACTTTTTCCCACATAGTCTGCTTGTACACCGAGAACTCATTTCATATTGTTTTGCGCCAACATAAGCAAGCGAGTGAACTGTTCCCGCTCCTGCCTGCTCATCCCCTTCAATAACTGTTTTTCCGCCATTAAACCATTAGACTCCAGCACCTCTGCCAAAGCAATGGCCTTATCTGTCAGGTGCAAACAATTATACCGGGCATCGCGAGCGCTCTTGCCCCGCCTGATAAACCCTCTTGCCTCCAAACGACGCAGGATACCTGTAACCGTCGGATTGGAAAGCATCAGATGGTTCTGCACATCCAATTGATTGATTTCCTCACATTCACGATGCTTTAATAAAAAGACAATCACATCGATCTGTACCGAAGTTAGTCCAAAAGAATCTGCTTTTTGGTTGTGGTATTTAATTAAAGAGTTTGCAAGCTGACAAATCATTCTTACGGTCGCATTTGCATTTTCCATGCTTCCCACCTTCATTAGATAGCATGCTATATATTTTATCACAAACCTATTGAATAAACAACAAAACAAGTTAGCCGCAGACTATGCAGCGACGGGCGCACCGTTTAGCAATTCCTACTGACAAACCTATAGTATGTTTTCAGCACAAAGCCTATTCGCGTAAGTACAAAACCGTTATTTCGCAAATATTCCTTCACCATATCTATTCAAACATAAAGAAACACCCCGAAGGGTGCTCATGGGCCAACGCGGGGACGATGGTACTGTCTGATAGACTTGCCTTAGACAATACCACTGTCCCATGAACCCATGAATAATCATTAATTGGGCGGTTAAGAATCAAAATTTTGTCTTTCTCAATACCCACCACGGCGCCATGCTGGAGTCTTTATGTCCGCTGCCCACAACTTCCCAGATGTTTGCCAAAAAAGCATTCAATCTGCCTAAGAGCATAAAAAACGGCATCAGCGGCAGATAAATGATTCTCGGCCAATCTTCTTCCGGACGTTCGGAAAAAAGTACTACAGCAAGGATATACAGCGCAGTATTCAGTACTAAGTAAAACATATAGACCACAAGCAAAAGAGCGATACTGTAGGTAATAGGATAAAAGGCAAAAAGCACTATTAAAAAAAGAAAATTCATCGGCGGCAGCACAAGATTGGTAATCATTCTAATAATGGCACCAATAAAATTGGGCCAGCCAAGATATTTCGGACGCAGGGTATACAGATGTTTTGATACAACATAATAATAGTCGCCTTCCCAGCGCATACGCTGCCTTAAGTACTGATGTAACGTTTCCGGAACATCAGTATGACACACGGATTCATGGTCAAAAACAATTCTGTAATTCATATCGCTGGTAAAATGCCCCTTGATGCGCAGCGTTATATCGAGGTCTTCCGCCGTACCCGCGTCCCAGCCTTGCACCTGTTGAATAATGGATTTGCGAAAAATCCCAAAAGCCCCCGAAATATTGTTTACCATATTAAAAGCACTCAAAGCGGTTTTAGACGAAGTAATTCCTAAAAAATATTCAATCGACTGAAGCTTGGTCCATATGGTTTTGTCAGCATTGCGTACACGCAGATTTCCGCTAACGCCAACAACACTGGGATCTTTAAAATGCCTGGCAGCTCTTTCAACCATATTATTATCAAACGAGGAATCGCCGTCTACGCGGATAATTATTTCACCGGTTGCATTCCTCATGCCAAGATTCGCGCCGGAAACCAGCCCACCGCGCACCCATTTAGGTAAAATTTTCATGGTTCTGTTGGGATATTTCTTCACCATTTCCATCATGGACTTGGCGGCAATCAGTGTATCTTGATTATCCTTTGCTCCGTCTACAACAATGATAATTTCCATTTTACCGGGATAAATCTGTTCTAAAAGAGATTTTATGGTTCTGATGACATGTTTACCCTCACTATAGCAACAAACAATACAGCTGACCGAAGGATAGTACGGTTCGTATCTTTCCTGCTGCCAATCCTTCTTATACTTGAACATACCTAAAACAACAAATAGAGTCCACGGCAATTCAAAGAAAATAATAAATGGCGCCAGCGTAAGCATACTGGAAATCATCTGGCTATTACTATTCGGCTGAAGTAACATAATCTCAAACATTACATTCCCCTAAAAACTCTTTTCGTACTCTTTCAATAGCTGCTCGGTTATTTTCCTTTCATCCTTTACGTCGTCAAAAATATCAAAGCATTTCGCTGCGATAGAGATATATCTTCTATTGTCAGAGTTAACGAGTTTTTCTAATCCTTTCAGCCTTGCTGTCAGAATTTCTCCACCGGACAACGGGGTTCTAGGCAAGAGTATCCAAAAAACATTGGTTCCCGAATTGGTTGTAAGATCTGTATCTCTCAACATATCTCTTATGCGCGCGCCCAGCTCGTCAAAGGTCTTTTCCAGTTGCATGATTCCCAAATAATTTTCAGATTCATACAATTTGTCGATACGGATACACACAAGTGAAAATATTTCATCACTATATCGCCGTCTTAAATTCACCATCCAACCCAAAAAGTGACAGAAATAATTCATGTCCAGATGTCTGGACTGATTAAAAATATCAACACCCAAATCGATTCTGCCCCGAATCACGGCAGCTTCCCCGGCATCACTCAGCATCATTGAGTAAATCTGTTTAGTTATCAGATTGTCTGTTGCTATTTTTTTGCCGCAGTCAAAGCAGACCGCAGCCACAACCGGGTCTATAAACAATTCAAAACATTTGTTGCATACATAGGATTCCAAAGGTCGGTCATAATCGCTGCCAATATGACGCAACCGCGCGTTGCATTTCGGGCAGATAAGTGCCATGGCATTGCGATATTCTTCTTCAGGTGCAACATTGCCACAGGTAAAACAATGCAGCATTTTCTTTTGCTCAAAGTCTATACTGTCGCAAACCGGGCAGAAATCAACATAGTTTATGTGTCCGCTGCTGCAATAAGGACAAACCCTGATTCTGTCAATAAGTTGTTCATTAACAATCAGCTTTTTATCACGCAGCTTGTTAATAAAAACCAAGCTGTCAGAATCATAACTTCCCGCATCGATAAACAGGCGGACTGCTTCATATTCGTAAAGATTTTTATTGGCTACGCACACCGTAGGAACAATATGCGGTTTCGTATCTTTACGTGAATAGACATAAGTAAGAAATCGTAATCCTAATTCTTGCCCGTTTTTAATCACATCAACAATTTTTATTGTTTCTTTGATTTTTTCTGCTATTGCCAGCATTTCTGCGGTACTTAGTGCACAACCGTCGATGTAAGCTTCTGTACCCGGCACCTCTGCTGTCAGAAAAACCGGCATCAAATAATCATGACTAGAACATCTTATCTTTTGAACTACGTCAAAAACGCTTTGAGCCGCATTCTCGGCACCTGCTACATCTATTAGCAGAACAGCATTGTGTGTCTGTCCGAGGATACTTTCTATGTCAATACATTCTCTGTAATCCGTATTTGCTGCGGCGTAGTCTGGGTTTAATGCCAATCTTACTATGTTAAACTGTTCCATTGCCAATACCTCGTCTGTTAAAAGTTGAAACCCCATTCCACTTTGACCGGCAAGCCGTCAATGTTTTCTGTTTCTGTCAGCGGTTCTGTAAAGTTCAGCCGAACTTGTACCCCCTTCATAGTAATTGGATAGAAGGTATCCGAAATACCGTTGGGAACAGCGGAAGCCTGAACAGGAGACTTTTCAACTATAGCTTCGCAGGTTCTGCCTGAGCCCAAAATTTTTACCTTTACAACTTTTCCCATGTTTACCTTCGCATAATCCTGAGGAGCAATATATGTTATTACATACGGTTTCTGATCTTCCGCTATTATGGCAAGCGGCTCACCTGCCGCAAAGTTCTGTCCTGCCGCAACATTGACATGGTCAATTCTTCCGTCGCTTCCAGCCTTTATTTCGAATGTTTCATCAACATATTTTTTCAAGGCACTAACATTTTTGCGTCCTCTCAATTCAGCCGCAGCTTGTTTTGCCTGCATCAGCTGGTTATGGGCGTGATTTACATCTGCCATGGTTGCGGAATTTCTTTCATAAAGCCACTTTGTCTTAGCCAGAATTTCTTCGCAATACGCGACATTTTGAGCAAGAACAGCTGACGTCTCACTGTCTGTTGCCGCATCTCCCTCAAGGACGGCAATTTGCTGTTTGGCATTGGTGTTGTTTCTTTTTATTGTAAGCAGCACAGTACCTTTTACAACCTCATCGCCGCTTTTTACAAAGACCTTTTCCACTATGCCGTTTTCGTGGAAATTCACTATTTTCTTGTCTGCGGTAATAATACCCGGTGAACTGATATATACAACTTCGTATATCACCTTGCCAACCAGAGAAATAAAAGGAATAAATATCACAAACAACAGCAGATACCAACGCATTTTGGGAAACTTACGCTTACTGGCCGTATATATTATGTTTACATTATTTTCTGCCGTATGATTTGTTTCCTTAGCACTTTTAAATGATACTTTCATGGTCTAGTTCATGTCCTTCCTGAAATCTTCCCAGGATTGTACTACTACATGTTTTATTCCCATTTCCTCGGCATTTGACTTAATGATTGCCATAGCTGCCGTAAAATTCTTCCATCCGGACTTTGCATAGCTTTGAGTAGCATCAAGCGCATGTTCCACGCTTTGGGCAAGCGCAAAATCGCATAGGTCTTGGTTCAAACGCATGTCCCTTATTCTATCAGTTATTATTTCGGTATCGGTCGAATACAGCATTATCGTTATTTCTTTTACAAGCCCTTTAGTAAGTTCCTTATCAACGATGGCCCTAAGCTCGCCCTCTAAATACCTTGGATGAATGGATAGCGAAACAGGTAACTCAGAGACACCGCGCACGGCACGGACTGTTTCAAATAGTCCTTTTATAAGCTCCTGTCTGCGCCCTTCGCTTTCTGGTAGTTGATCAGGTTCTATATCAAGGTGAATACCAGCAAATTTATATCCTTTCAATTGTCTTAACAGTGTGACCAAGTCTTTGCGACCTGCGCTTTCACACCATGACGGATCTCCCAATAAAAGTTGAATGCTTATATCATGTTCTTCGGCTGATTCAAGCAGTCCAATCAGTTCGGATTTTAGCTCGCCATTAGCAATACGTCTGATTTCTTGGCTGTTTAATGAAAGCAGCACGGATGTAAAACCGTAAGACTGCAACGCACGGAATTCTTCGTTTCTTAAAGATGTATCTAAAAACGGCCTAGCATTCCATACGTATACAGTGTCAGCAAAAGCTGGCGTTTCGACACTTCCTACCGGTTCCTGCTTGCTTCTTTCTTCATTGGTTAGTATTGCTGGCCGTACTATTTGCTGCTGTTTTTCGGTTTCAGAAAAACGTGTCTGTTGTATAAAATCGAATGTGCCAAACATACTTTCCGGCAGATTTCCCCCCAACCACTCGGGCGAAAGCAGTTTTGCCCTAACTTTATCGTTCACATCAGAGGGACAGGTTCTTTCGGAAGGTTCCTCTTTAGTTCCTCCCGGGTAAAGATAAGACAGCAAATCTACCTCCGCCTGTATAAGAGCGGCCTCTTCATCCAGCATCTCCATCACAGTCCGATAGTATTGGTTTTTTTTATACTGAATTTGTTCAAACGTATCTCCCGGCAGCATCATCCGTTTAAGCATGTTTTCCCTTATACCCTCTGCTTCTACCATAACATGAGCTTCTTTTGCCCTAATGTTTGTAGCAAGATATTTTTTTTGCGCCCAAATTTGGGAAACATCGCCTTCAAGTCTCAGGATATCCACTTGCATGGCTTGTTTAGCCTGTGCAACATCCTTTTCAAATGCATCGAAGGCATAGTTATCCTTATCTAAAACTCCTTTTATTGGTTCTTTCATGGTAAAGGCAACATATACTCCCTTACCGTCAGAACCGGGATAATCTTTAGAGCCAGCAGCACCTATTGTTAAATCAGCCTCTCGGTCTATGTGACGACTATGACTGACTATTTCTTCATATGTTTTTATTAGTTTTTTATTCATTATGTATGTAGGATGCTTTGTTATATCAAAAACCGGATTTTGAGAAACCGGCAACGTCGGGTATGACAGGCTAACAGCATCATTCCACTGCCTGTTTGTAACAAGACGTATAACATTCATGCCGCGTTCTAAAAGTAATTCGGAAAAGGCTAAATCACTTCTGACATCAGCATAAATAGCCATTAACTGCATTCTGTCTGCAGGCAAAATAAGCCCCTGTTTTTGCCTGTTCATAAGGATTTCATCAGTTTCTTTTTCTGTCGCAAGAAACCTTTGGCAAAACTCGATTTTCTGCTGTGCAGTCCAAACAAGGGTATAAGCCTTCCGGAGAGCGACAAGATGATTAAGACGCAGTACATCGACATTATACTGAGATCTTATTTGCTTTATTTCAGCCTCATACTTGTCTATATCCCCTTTTCGCTTTGTCCCCAAAAGCGGGAATGATATGCCGCCGCTTACATTGAGCTGTTTGTATTTGTCATGGTCCATGCTGGTTGCGGCTGCCGGCTCGTTATTATATCCGTAATTAAGTCCAAGAAAATATTTGGCACCAGCGCGTTGGCTTTGGGCATTGTACCAAGCGGTATCTCTAGCCAATATCATTTCGGCTGCCAAAACTTCTGGGCCCTCGCCAATCATGGTTTCCAGTTCGGACAAATCCGGTAAATTGCGAGTTTCTTCCTTGGCCAAACACGAACGAGACGCAAAACATATAAACAAGGTTATCGCAAACAGTATTAAAATATTTTTATAGGCATACATTTCGTTTAGTGCTCCGTTTTTCCAAAATCAGTTTTTTTATGCATTTGTATCTTTTCTGAAGTGAGTAAACTAGTTTCTCCTTAGCGGTTTAAAAAAGCTTCCCCAAGAACGCTATTGCATTCTAAACGGATGAAATAGCGTTCTTGGGGAGAAACTCGTGTTTAGTTCTCCTAATGGCAATTAGCAATTACAGAGTGCGACCTTATTAGTCACAATCCGTAATTCTTTTCTGAGGTTTAGGCAACGTAATTACCGACAATTCATTATTCTGGCATACCCATCTGCAAGTAGCAGTTTAAGAACTAGTTCTGCAGCTCGTTCTCGTCGCTTGGCATTGATTCCCCCCAGTCGTGCTCAGGACTTTTCCTTCTTACGTTATTAAAAACAGAATGCTTGCGCGAACCACCTTTCGACAATAATTATTCTTCGATAATAATCGACATTTTCCTTTTCTCTATTATTAGGTAAATTCAACCACAAGACATTGTGCCTCTCTGCGAATCCCTTTAATATCACTGTAGACGTGAAAAAGCACCCTGAAGGGTGCTCACCAGTTTATTTGCTCCAATATATGATTTTTCTTTAATTGCGTTAACTTATTCTTCGCTTTCTCAATAGTTCTTCCTAACCCAACAGGCTTTTTCTGGCGTTCAATGTAGTAATAGTCACCAAACATTTGGATAACTGCTTCATCTGGATTCGTTTGCATATACAAAATAGCACCCGGAGCAGCCTCAACGTTACTCATAACAACCATCTCCTTTACCTGTTTTTACCACTATTCGGTAAAAAGTTGTAAAATTCCTGCAATTACAAAAAATTTTACTGCCGGTAGCTGGAGATTTTTTGGCAAACCATCTAATGCTGCATTTGATCTACCTATAATATTTAAACTGACGTAACAATGCTACCACATAACAAAAACAGCCCTAGATTCTTTGGGCTGTCTCTTCTGGGTTACTTCATCTATCTTGTTGTAGACTCTTATGCAAAAATCCTTATTTTCCTACTGGCGGGAGCGTGTAGGAATCGAACCCACCATCGACAGGTTAGTGCCGAACAAACAGTTTTGAAGACTGCAGGAGCCACCAGGCCCCATCCGCTCCCATATAACTTTATATATAATATATCATGAGGCTACCTTTTATTCAAGGTTCACTATACAGAGACATCAATTTCCAAAATCCCCATTTAAAAATACATTTGTTTTTAAATAAAAATCCCTCTTGACATTAATGTTGTCTTTTTGCTATAGTAACAACATCAACTAAACAATTTTAGGCAACGAAGCCTTCGCAAACTTATTGCGAAGGCTTTTCTGTCTATACTCCGGACAATGGCGTCCTGAAAGCTGCTGCTTTTAGGACGCTTTTGTTTTGGATTACTGCAAGGGGGGATGTCATTATCCATACATTTGCTTGTATGAAAAAATACTATTATGTAAAGGAAGGGATAGTAAATGAAAAAATTATGGTTTGTCTTTATCTTATGTATGCTATTCACGCTTACCTTCGTACCAGCAGCCTTTGCTGATGGCGAAACGGCTGCCGTACCAGCTACCATTGATGCTGGTGATACTGCCTTTGTACTTGTATGTGCTGCACTTGTTATGCTTATGACTCCTGGGTTGGCCTTATTCTATGGCGGTATGGTAAGAACCAAAAATGCCTTAAGTACCATAATGCAAAGCTTTTTTGTTCTCGGTTTGGTAAGTGTGCAATGGGCCCTGTTCGGCTATTCGTTAGCCTTCGGCCCAGACACTTAACGGTGTTGGGCAAGAAGCTAATCCTGATTATGCCGCTACCATTCCCCATCAAGCTTTTATGACCTTTCAAGGTATGTTTGCTGTCATTACTGCTGCCTTAATTACCGGTGCTTTCGCAGAACGCATGAAGTTTGGCGCTTTTGTCGTGTTTACCTTACTCTGGACTACTTTTGTCTATGACCCAATTGCCCATTGGGTATGGGGCGTAGGCGGCTGGATACGCGAACTGGGTGCACTTGACTTTGCTGGCGGTACTGTCGTTCATATCGTTTCTGGTGTTTCCGGCCTGGTCATCGCCATAATGATTGGGAAACGTAAAGGCTATGGTACTGAAGTTATGATGCCCCATCACCTCCCAATGACAGTCATTGGCGCTTCATTGCTCTGGTTCGGTTGGTTTGGGTTCAATGCAGGCAGTGCCTTATCTGCCAGTAGTCTTGCCGCAAGTGCTTTTGTCGTTACCCATGTAGCTGCTGCGGCTGCTACCGTATCCTGGGTATTAACCGAATGGATTCATCATGGAAAACCAACCATTTTGGGAGCCGCCTCCGGCTGTGTTGCCGGTCTTGTTGCCATTACTCCGGCTGCCGGCTTTGTCAGCCTCATCCCGGCTGTTATTATCGGACTGGGAGCTGGCATTATCTGCTTCCTAGCAGTCGCAATCATCAAACCGAAATTGGGTTATGACGATTCTCTTGACGCTTTTGGTGTACATGGTATTGGTGGTACCTGGGGTGCTATCGCCACTGGCCTGTTCGCTTCCACGGCAGTTAACCCTGGCGGTGCAGACGGTCTGTTTTACGGCAATCCTGGTCTGGTTGTAAACCAGCTTATCGGTGTAGGCGCTAGCTGGGCATTTGCTGCCATTATGACCTTCGTTATTCTAAAAGCTATCGGCATGTTTATGCAAGTCCGGGTTAACCCTGAGCAAGAAATTCAAGGCCTTGACATCACCGAACACGGTGAGCGCGGTTATGCTTATCAGGATTTTATGGCAGGATCACCTGTTGGCTTGGGTTCTCCTGTAAGTGTTGCTTCTAAAGAAATTATAGTAAAAGAGACAACACTGGCATAAACTGTAATTACCGTATCTGGTGAGAAAAAGGAGGAAATAGTATGCGACCAATAACTAAAATCGATGTGGTTACCCGCCCGGAAAAGTTAGAAGAATTGAAAGAAGCCCTCAGAAAAATTGGGGTTACTGGTATGACAGTGACACAAGTCTATGGTTGTGGCTTAACTAAAGGTCATACTGAAGTATATCGGGGACAAGAATACAGCATCAACTTAGTCCCCAAAGTAAAAGTTGAAATTGTTGTCTGCGAAGTCCCAGTTGAACGCGTTCTGGAGGCCGTCAAAACAGCTTGCCGTACCGGCAAAATTGGGGATGGCAAAGTCTTTGTCTATCCGATTGCCAATGCCAGTACGAATGCGAACGGCATTGGC
>NZ_JBYKYF010000401.1:0-2273 GCF_057736855.1 Sporomusa sp. | reverse complement strand
AAGTGTTTTTGGCTGTAGGATGCGGACTAAAAACAACCGCATTGCCTGCAGCAACCATCCCAATACTATTACAAATTATAGTTTCTGAAGGATTAGTGGTTGGTGTAATGGAACCAATGACCCCATATGGCCCCATTTCTACCAGCGTCAGGCCATGGTCACCGCTCCAGGCTTCACTTTTAAGATCTTCGGTTCCTGGAGTTTTCGTAGCTGCTAACCGGTTTTTGATGATTTTATCACTCACTCGCCCCATACCGGACTCTTTCACAGCCATCTCAGCGAGTAATTCTGCATTATCGTAAGCAGCCTGACGCATAGCCTTGATAAGTTCTTCCCGCTTTTCCATCGACAGTGTTTTTAACTGTTTTTGCGCAGCTTTGGCTGCGGCCACAGCTTCATCAATGGTTGTAAAAATACCACCATCACCAGAAACTGTGTTTGGCTGTTGTTGTATTCTGGCCATTACTTCGGCTGCAATTTTGGCAATTAAATTTTGATCAATAGTCATATATCTTCCTCCTTCCGTGCCCCTGTCACCCAATCTGCTCACGGCTTTTTCGACTGCCAACATGGCTGAGACGCGGGCAACCGTTATCCATAAGCAAATGATTAAGCACCAGCGGCGCAGCGTTGAATAATGGTCGTTCGCATCAGTCCATGCATCCTGTCACCTTGTGGTTTATAAAACCTCAGCAATGTAACAAAGTGGTGTATGAAAACTAAAAAGCAGCCATACCAGCTTTGGCAACTATCATGTCTTCCTCAACTGATCCCCCGCTTACACCAATACCTCCGACCAAAATACCATTTTCCCAAATAGGAAAACCGCCGCCAAATATAACCAGTCGGCAACTATCGGTGGTATTCAGGCCATACAGCATTTGCCCTGGCTGAGCAAGGGTGGCAGCCTGGTCTGTCGGCATTTTCAGAGCCACTGCAGTATAAGCTTTATTTAGTGCAATGGAAACACTTGCCAGCAAAGCATTGTCCATCCGTTCTTGCGCGACAAGATTACCGCCGGCATCCACCACAGCAATAACCATTGGCACACCAATTTCAACTGCTTTCTTTTCAGCAGCTTCAATCATTTTTTTAGCTTTTTCCAGCATAATACCCACCCCTCTGTCACTTTGTTCCCTGGTTTGCAGAACCTGCATTACGGCTTGGGTTACCTTAGTAATCAGCTCTTCCTGTTCCACACATCTTGCTAACACAAATAGCAAGTCAGATAACCGGTTCAAATATAGTGCAACCGGTGTTGGCACAGTTTCTGTACGCCTTAACTTAACAATCCACCGTTCGGCACGTCGAACAATGGTTCGAGCCAGATCTAGTGCTGCGCTGGCTGTCGTTCCCCCGGGAGTAACAAAATGTCTTTGCGGGATACGTCGCTCTTCTAGCTTGTCTATCATGGCCTCCAGTCTTTCTACATGACTAAGAGTAATACGATAGTTATCGCTGTTCGATTCCTGGCCATTAGTTGCTAAATCAGCATTCAACGCTATGAGTTCTTCTTGAATGCCATGAATAATCGTAACCGCCCAGTGTTTATCAGTAAGAAGAGATTTTGCCAATCCCATAGCGGCATTGGCTTCATCCACAGTACCGTAAGTTTGTACTCGGACACTGTCTTTATATACCCGTTCTTTACTCAGCAGGCTGGTTTTTCCTTCATCACCCGTTTTTGTATACACTTTCATGGCAGATTACTCCTCGAGTAAGCTTTTATCGATCTCAATGGTATCAATAATTCCCACAATGGCAGCATCAACCGCCGCTTGCGGGTTACCGGTTACATGTCGAGCAGAACTGCCATCTACCACAAGCACAGTTTCACCTTTGCCGGAACCAATGGTATCTACTGCCACAATGGGAGCACCGGCAGGTTGATTGCCAAGCGGAATTGGCTGGACAATAAGTAGCTTACTACCTGTTAAACTGTCGTCTTTGGGGGTAGCCACCAGGGTACCGATAACCTTTCCTACCCACATATCACTTCATCCTTTCCCTGAAGTTTGAGGACGAGATTGCCGCCACTTTATTGATGAGTAATTCAGCAATCTCGCCTTTTCTAGCTAATGCCGTTTTGAGTTGTTAACCTTATTGTTAGGTTAGTCGCCAAACATTCAGGGGAAGCCGCATAAGCTTCCACTTGTATAACCAGGAGCGTTAGACAGTTTAGTAACCGGATTAATCATGTGTACACAATGTGTAAGCCAGATTCCTTAGCAATATCAAATGCTAACGGCGTAATCAGCGTTCCTTGCACAACA
>NZ_JBYKYF010000037.1:14207-15417 GCF_057736855.1 Sporomusa sp. | reverse complement strand
CTTGCAAAGCATAGTATAAGCTGTTGCCACTTGGTTGTGAGGACATGCCGGCTAAGGAAGAAATGGCAGTATCCACAATATCTACACCCGCGTCAATGGCTCGGGCGTAGGCATAGATGCCATTACCGCTGGTATCATGCATATGCAAGTGGATCGGCAGATCAACAGCGTCTTTGAGGGCGGAAACCAAGCGATAGGCAGCTTCTGGCTTCAGCAAGCCTGCCATATCTTTGATAGCCAGTATATGTGCGCCAGCCTTCTCGACTTCTTTTGCCAGTTTAATATAATATTTTAAATCATATTTGGTACGTGCAGGATCTAGTATATCGCCTGTGTAACATAAGGCGACTTCCGCCACCTTGCCGGAATTGCGCACAGCATCAATGGCAACTGTCATACCTTCCAGCCAGTTTAAACTGTCGAAAATACGGAAAACGTCAATACCGCTTTCAGCTGCTTGTTTAACAAAGGCGCGAATGACATTGTCGGGATAATTAGTGTACCCAACTGCATTAGAACCACGCAGCAGCATTTGGAATAAAATGTTTGGAACCTGGGCTCGGAGGGTCTCAAGACGTTTCCAGGGATCTTCTTTTAAAAAACGGTAGGCAACATCGAACGTAGCGCCACCCCACATCTCCAGAGAAAACAAGTTAGGCATGCCATGGGCTGTGGGAACAATAACATTCAGCATGTCTTGGGTCCGCATCCGGGTAGCCAGCAGGGACTGGTGGGCATCACGCAGGGTAGTGTCAGTCAATAAGACCTCTTTTTGTTCTTTAATCCAAGCTACCAAACCGTCAGGGCCACGACTGTCAAGAATTTGTTTGGTTCCGCTGGGAAGTGGCGTTTGTGGCGTCTGTGGGAGGCGAACCGGAGAAAAACTAGGCTTAGGCCGTTTCGTAATTCCTTCAAAGCCGTTGACGGTAATCTCGGCTAGATAGTTTAACAGTTTTGTTCCCCTGTCTTGCAGCGGAGAAAATACAAACAGTTCCGGTGAGGTGTCAATGAAGGAGGTAAAATAATTTCCGCTCACAAAATCTGGGTGCTGAATAACATTACGAAGAAACGGGATATTGGATTTTATGCCGCGAATCCGAAATTCATCGAGACAGCGCTTCATTTTTGCGATAGCACTCTTATGGGTTAATCCCCAGGTGGAGAGTTTTACCAGCAAGGAGTCATAAGATGGGGTGATCACTGAGCCTGC
>NZ_JBYKYF010000037.1:12461-14197 GCF_057736855.1 Sporomusa sp. | reverse complement strand
GATAGGCGGTTATTTTTCCTGTATCAGGCATGAAATTATTAGCCGGGTCTTCAGTTGTGATTCGGCATTGAATGGCATGTCCGTGGCACATAATTTTGTCTTGCTCGGGAATACCAATATTTTCATCATGCAAACTTGAGCCGTCAG
This sequence comes from Sporomusa sp., assembly GCF_057736855.1. Classification (NCBI taxonomy): domain Bacteria; kingdom Bacillati; phylum Bacillota; class Negativicutes; order Selenomonadales; family Sporomusaceae; genus Sporomusa; species Sporomusa sp. The sequence goes on along the minus strand of NZ_JBYKYF010000037.1, from coordinate 14,050 downwards.
CAATGTGTAACTGCGCCTGGACAATATCAATACCTGTGATCATTTCGGTGATGGTATGTTCCACTTGGATGCGTGGATTTACTTCAATGAAGTAAAACTGCTGGTCAGGGGTTACTAGAAACTCCACAGTACCAGCATTGACATACCCGACGGATTTCATGAGTTTCACTGCAGCATTGCAAATTTCGTGGCGCAATTCTTGGGAAAGTGAAATGCTAGGTGCAATTTCGATAACTTTTTGGTGACGGCGCTGAACAGAACAGTCTCTTTCATATAAATGAATAATATTGCCATATTGATCTCCCAGGATTTGAACTTCAATATGTTTAGGAGACTGAAGCAGGCGTTCGAGGTAAATTTGGTCATCGCCAAACGAGGTTTTGGCTTCTGATTTTGCCCGTTGATAGGCTTCCTCAAGTTCGCTTGCTGACCGCACAATGCGCATTCCCCGACCGCCACCGCCTAAAATGGCTTTAATAATAAATGGATAGCCGTAGCGTTCAGCAAACGCTTTGACATCTTCCAGACTGCTTACAGGGCCGTCACTTCCCGGTATAACTGGTAATCCGGCGGCTATTGCTTGGGCGCGGGCATTAATTTTGTCGCCAAACATGGCTAAATGCCTGATTTCTGGTCCAATAAATATGATACCTTCTTCTTGACAGCGTTTAGCAAAATTTATATTTTCTGATAAAAAGCCATAGCCGGGATGGATAGCATCGACACCGCGATTTTTGGCTATACGCAGGATGTCTTCAATATCTAGATAAGCATCGACAGGGCTTTTGTTTTCGCCGATTAAATAAGCTTCATCTGCCCGATAACGGTGCAAGGAAAAAATATCTTCTTTGGAATAAATGGCAATGGTACGTATACCCAATTCATTACAAGCCCGCATGACTCGAATGGCAATTTCGCCACGATTAGCAACCAATACGGTTTGAATTCTTTTCATGTAAATTCCCTCCAAAATCAACGATATACATTGATAAGTAAGAGCTATAATTGCTAATTTATCACTGAATTTATAAAAAAACAAGGTATATGCCGAAAATATACTGTATTTATACTTTGGATATGGGGAAGCTTGGCAATACAAGTTTTATATTCCAGGCTTAGCAGGATACAGCTTTTATTGTGACGAATTTTCTTTCATGGAAAAATATTACTTTGTAGAGAAAGGATGATAGTTACTATGCAAATACGTAAACTCATTATTACCGCTATTTTTATGGCGGTGGGTATACTTACATCCCATTTAGTATATATACCTGTTGGTATTGCTAAGTGCTTTCCGCTTCAGCATGTTATCAATATATTGTTAGCAGTGATTTTAGGAACACGTTACTCAGTTAGTGCTGCGTTTGGGATTTCGTTGTTGCGTAATATATTAGGAACAGGTTCACTATTAGCCTTTCCGGGAAGTATGGTTGGTGCGGCATTGTCAGGACTACTGTATAAGAGAACCAAGAGTATTTGGGGAGCTATTGCCGGGGAAATAATAGGAACAGGAATTTTAGGGGCGTTGCTGGCTTATCCTGTTGCCAAGTATTTTATCGGCTCATCGGCTGGCGCATTTTTCTTTATTG
>NZ_JBYKYF010000037.1:7005-12451 GCF_057736855.1 Sporomusa sp. | reverse complement strand
CAATGTTACATGCAAAGTTAAACAAAAAGGCTGATTCATAACTTGCGTATTCATGTATTGAATAAGTTCGGCATCATATATTACTTATTCAGTAAAGCACCCTGCCTTATATTTCAAAATTTTGGAAATGCAATGCAGGGCAATGGAAGGAATTTCCTGTTACTTAGCGAATAGTTTTTAATAAAGAAAATAAAGAAAGTTAGATTTATAACTTCATTTTGATGGTCTAATGCACTGATGAACGCCAGAACCAAGAGGTTATCGGAAGCACCGATAGGTCTCTGTTACGGGAGGAGTCAGTATCTCTACGAAGCTGGGTGCGTATCCTTTTTGGAGGCTCTGGCTTTTTTAATGTAGAGAATCTGCTTTGGTGCTAAACGGGGCTATGACCAAGACTCCTGTTGTACCAGCCCTTGTATTGAGTCCAAATCGTAAAAAGGTAGGTGACTTATGGTGTTGTGTGCAGAAAACACTTTTGACGTTACTTTAGCCGCTTGGCAAAGCTTTACAGCCAATGTAAAGAGTACTGATAAAATAAACAAGTACTCTGTCAGGCCAGAAATTTACGACTCATGGGTGCGGTGTCGCCAAGCTAAGGTGAATCCTTTCAATGGTGGCCTTCATCAACAGTTAGATCAATACAGCCTTAAGGCAATGTTACGAGAAAATCAAGAACTTATTACCATTGCCAAGCCGTTTATGGATAATTTGTACAAGATAGTTGCCGGTTCTGGTTTTGTTGTAGTATTAACAGATATACGTGGTTACATTATGGAAATCCTTGGAGATAAAGATACCCTGAAAAATCCGATGACGGTGAATTTTTTTCAAGGCGCAAATTGGAGCGAAAAGGAAGCCGGTACTAATGCTATTGGTACTGCTTTGGTTACAAGAAAGCCGATTCAAGTGTCTGGCCCGGAACATTATTGCCGAAAACATCATTGTCTTACTTGTTCGGCAGCCCCCATTCTTAACGAACGGGGGAAAGTACTAGGAATCCTGGATGTTTCCGGGAAATGGTCGGCAGCTCACCTTCATACACTAGGAATGGTAGTGGCAGCCGCTGAAGCTATTATGGCGCAGCTTGGCATCCGGCGTAAAAATAACGAATTAAGTGTAATTAATAATCGGCTGCGAAATATTGTAAACACTATGTCAGATGGCGTAATTTTGATCGATAATAATGGTTTTGTCAGCGAGTTAAATCCTGTTGCTCAAAAAATACTCGGCGTTGGGTTAAATAAGTTAGATTCAAAACAGGGGATTCAAATCGAAAGTATTTTTGGTGCCAAAAGTACGCTGATTCGCAGAATAATCACCAATAAAGAATCCTGTACAGATGTTGAGATTATGTTGGATACCAATAGTGGACTGAATCATTATCTGGTAACAGGCGAACCAGTTACCGATGAACAGGGGATAGTGACAGGCGGCGTTATTATTCTGCGGCCAATTAAACAAATTCAAAATTTAGTAAACAGGTTTGTTGGACACTATGGAACCTTGCAGTTTAGCGATATTATTGGTGAAAGTAAAGCCCTGCTGGAAGCTGTCCGCATAGCTTCTTTAGCTGCCAACAGTATGTCCAGTGTGTTACTTCAGGGTGAGAGTGGCACAGGCAAAGAAATATTTGCACAGGCTATTCATAACCGTAGCGACCGATCATCCGAACCGTTTATTGCCGTTAATTGCGGTGCAATACCACGGGAACTTATTGGCAGTGAGCTTTTCGGTTATGAGGAAGGAGCCTTTACCGGGGCTAAGCGAGGGGGAAAACCGGGTAAATTTGAACTCGCATCCGGCGGGACCCTGTTTTTGGATGAAATCGGTGATATGCCATTAGAGCAACAAGTGGCTCTTTTACGGGTATTACAGGAGCGCAAAGTAAGCCGGATTGGCTCTGATAAAGAAATCCCTGTTGATGTCCGGGTAATATGCGCCACTAACAAGAATCTGCTCAAAGAAGTAGAAAAGGGGACTTTCCGCAAAGATCTCTATTATCGTCTGAATGTTATATCTATCACAATACCACCACTGCGTGAGCGTTCGGAAGATATTGTATTACTATTTAATTATTTTTTAGAGCGGCTGGATAAACAGAGACGCAATTTCAAAGTAAGTCCGGCGGTCATCGAGCGGATTGTACGGTATGACTGGCCGGGAAATGTGCGCGAACTCCAGAATGTAGTGGAGCGGATCGTGAGTCTAACAGAAGGAGATATCGTTACTTTAGAAAATTTACCTAAAGAAATCTGTAATTGGCAGCCGGCTAACACCGAGAATGGCAATGGGTTTTACGCAACCCGGAATACGGTGGGAGCTTGTCGCGGCAAGGAGGGCAGACGCATCCTCCTAGAAGAAAATGAGCGGCAGGAAATTCTTGCATTGCTATCTAGCCATCGGGGCAATGTCAGCCGGACAGCGCGCATTATGGGGGTTTCGCGAAATACGTTGTATAGGAAAATGAAACAATATGAGATATACAATTAGAATAGTGTCACATGTATGTGACAGTTTATGTGACACTTTTGAACAACATTAGGTACATGTTTCAAGACTAAAAAACAAACCAGTTACCCAAGAGGTAGCTGGTTTGTTACTTTTTGGATGATATTACCAATTGGTATAAATCTTGCTATACATTTGGATTGTCAAGCACTATAAGCGGCTGTTTATTCTAGATTGCAAGCCAAGGAGGATGAATGATGAAAGTAGTCCCCGTGTATCAGGCAGAGGGCATGGTACTTTGCCATGATGTTACTGAAATCATTCCAGGAAAGCATAAGGGTAGAGCTTTCAAAAAAGGACATGTCATTCGGCAAGAGGATATACCTAAGTTGCTGAGTATCGGCAAAGAAAACATATATGTCTGGGAAGTGAATGAGCATACCATCCACGAGAATGAAGCAGCAGCGAAATTTGCCAAAGCCATAGCCGGTCCTGGTCTGAATCTGGCCGAGGCCTCAGAAGGAAAAGTCGAAATAAGAGCCGCTATCCGTGGTTTACTAAAAATAAATACCGAGGCATTGGAACGGATTAATGACATTGAACAAGTGGCAGCAGCCACCTTGCACTCCAACCAAATGGTAGAGGCCGGGAAAAAGGTAGCAGGATGTAAAATCATTCCTTTGGTGATTGAAAACGAAAAACTTATGCAAATTGAACAAATAGGTATTGATTACTATCCAGTAGTGGAAGTCAAACCGTTGCAGGCTTATAAGGTGGGCGTAGTAACCACTGGAAGTGAAGTTTATCATGGACGGATACAGGATTGTTTTGGACCGGTGCTTATAAATAAATTTGAACGGTTAGGAAGCTCCATTTTGCGTCAAGTGTTTGTTCCTGATGATGTATCGATGATATCCAAAGCCATTCACCGGCTGATTGCTGAGGGTGCCGACATGATTGTTACTACCGGTGGTATGTCCGTGGATCCTGATGATGTAACCCCCTCTGGCATCCGCGCGGCCGGGGGACAGATTGTGGCATATGGCGCTCCGACTCTGCCTGGCGCCATGTTTATGCTGGCTTATTTCGGCGCAGTTCCGGTTTTAGGGTTACCAGGCTGTGTGATGTATCACAAAAACACAATCTTTGACCTAGTGGTTCCTCGTCTGTTGGCTGGTGAAATATTATCCCGGAAAGATATTACCATGCTTGGACATGGTGGCTTATGTCTGGGATGTGAAGAATGTCGGTATCCTGAATGTGGCTTTGGCAAAGGCAACTAGCTATAAGTAAGTAGTAGCGCGTATTTCGGGGAAGTAATGCCCCTGAAATATAGATTAGTAAAAAGGAGACGAGAAGAGCAGATGCAAAAAAAGGTGCTGAATATCAATGGTTTGCCGAGAACCCTGATTGTTGATCCTGAAGCCAGTCTGGCAAGCGTTCTTAGGCAGCAGCTACTGTTGACTGGTTGCAAAGTTGGCTGCAATCAAGGTCAATGCGGAACTTGTTCTATTATCATGGATGGCAGGGTAGTACGGTCTTGCGTAACCAAAATGAAAAGAGTTCCTGATCACGCCAATATTACTACCATAGAAGGACTTGCTACACCCAGCAATCTTCACCCATTGCAGGTTGCCTGGATGGCTTACGGGTGCGCTCAGTGTGGGTTCTGCAGTCCTGGATTTATTCTTTCGGCTAAGGTTTTGCTTGACGAAAATCCGAATCCAACCAGAGAAGATGTTCGTGACTGGTTCCAAAAACATCGTAATGCCTGCCGCTGCACCGGTTACAAGCCACTCGTTGATGCCGTTATGGCGGCTGCTAAGGTTATTCGCGGCGAAATGCGCAAAGAAGACCTGCTGTATCAGCCTGTGGGCAACAAAATTTATGGCACTACCTATCATCGTCCATCCGCACTGCAAAAAGTTACCGGTACTTGGGATTTCGGTGCCGATGTTGCTCTGCAAATGCCTCCAGGAACCCTCCGACTGGCTTTGGTTCAGGCTGAAGTGTCTCATGCGATCATTAAAGGGATTGATACTTCAGAAGCGGAAAAAATGCCTGGCGTCTACAAGGTTGTTACCCATAAAGATGTTAAAGGTAAAAACCGCATTACCGGCCTGATCACATTTCCTACAAATAAAGGTGACGGCTGGGATCGCCCCATTCTGTGCGACGAGAAGGTCTTCCAATATGGCGATGCCATTGCTATCGTTTGTGCTGATACCGAAGAACATGCCAGAGAAGCTGCCAAGAAGGTCAAGGTTGATCTGGAAGTACTACCTGCCTACATGAGTGCTCCGGCAGCCATGGCACCTGATGCTATCGAAATTCATCCCGGTGTTCCTAATGTTTATTATGAGCAGGGTGTCGTTAAAGGGGAAGACACCAAGCCGATTATGGAAGATCCTGATGTGGTAACTGTAGAAGTTAATACCTACTGCAGCCGTCAGCCGCACTTGGCACTAGAACCTGACTGCGGGTGTGCCTATTTTGATGAAGAAGGCCGTCTGACAATTCATTCTAAGAGTATTGCTTTGCATTTGCATCATGCCATGATTTGTCCGGGAATAGGCATTGAGCCTGAAAAACTCCGGCTGGTCGCTAACCCGACTGGTGCAACATTCGGTTATAAGTTTAGTCCGACCAATGAAGCCCTGCTGGGGGTGGCTTGTATGGCTACAGGCCGGCCAGTATCTTTGACTTTCAACATGCATCAGATGATTACTTACACCGGTAAGCGCTCTCCTGGGTTTGTCAAGTGCAAATTAGCTGCCGATAAAACAGGCAAACTGCTTGCCATGGAAACTGACTGGTTCATTGACCATGGCCCGTATTCCGAATTTGGTGATTTGCTGACATTACGTCAGGCTCAGTTCATTGGTGCAGGTTATGATATTCCCAATATTCGTGGCAGAGGCCGTACCGTGTGCACCAATCATGCCTGGGGTTCTGCATTCCGAGCCTATGGTTCACCACAATCCTTCCTGGCTTCAGA
>NZ_JBYKYF010000037.1:6065-6995 GCF_057736855.1 Sporomusa sp. | reverse complement strand
AAAAGAATTACTTGCGGAAGTTGAACCGTTCTTTGAATTGGCCGAAAAACTCGGCATGGATCCGCTGGAACTGCGGTTCAAAAATATTTACCGTCCTGGTGCCACTACACCAACCCAGCAGGTACCAGACGTATTCTGCTTAGAAAGTATGTTTAACACCCTGCGCCCGCTTTGGCAGGAAGCCAAGAAGCGCTGCCAAGAACTATCCACACCTGAGAAAAAACGCGGTGTTGGCCTGTCGCTAGGTATCTATGGTTGCGGTCTTGACGGTCCTGACGGCTCGGTAGCCTGGGTTGAATTAAACAAAGACAATACCGTTACTGTCGGTGTATCCTGGCAAGATCATGGTCAGGGAGCGGATATTGGTGCGTTAACACATGCGCATGAAACCTTGCGCAAAATCGGAATTAAGCCAGAGCAAATCAAGCTGGTTATGAACGATATGGCGGTTACTCCAGCCAGCGGTCCGTCCGGTGGCAGCCGTCAAAACGTAATGTCAGGCAATGCCATTCGTGTCGGCTGCGAAATGCTGATACATGCTATGCGTAAACCTGACGGTACTTATCGCACTTATGATGAAATGATAGCTGAAAAGATTCCGCTGCGTTATGAAGGCAAATGGGCGGCATCGATGTGCACTGATTGTGATCCTGAAACCGCTAAAGGTGAGCCGTTTGCAATATATATGTATGAGCTATTTATGCCAGAAGTAGAAGTAGACATGAAGACAGGCAAAGCCAGAGTTGTCAAATTTACTACCGTGGCTGATATCGGCACCATTACCAATAAAGCAACCACTGATGGTCAAATCTATGGCGGCTTAGCGCAAGGTATTGGTCTTGCATTGAGCGAAGATTTTGAAGATATTCATAAACATACAAATTTGGTAGCTTGCGGTTTGCCGTACATTCAGGACATTCCAGATGACAT
>NZ_JBYKYF010000037.1:0-6048 GCF_057736855.1 Sporomusa sp. | reverse complement strand
AATATTACACCGCGTGAGCATGGTCCGTATGGTGCTGCCGGTGTGGGTGAAGCTCCGCTTACTGCCCCGCATCCTGCTATTCTTAATGCCATTTATAATGCTTGTGGTGTCCGGCTGTACGCCGTACCGGCATTACCTGAAAAAATTAAGGCAGGTTTGGAGGCACTGGCTGCTAAGGAGCAAGCCGCTAGCGGTAAGTAACACCAGGATCGTGTAAGCTTCTAAAACGGACGGGAAAGCCGTCAGGCTTTCCGTTCGTTTTAGAATTTCTCCATATCAGGGGAGGTGGTATCAATATGGATCAAAAATTATTACGCCAACGGGAAGCAAAATGCGTACAAGAAAATCCTCCCGGCTGCACAGCCCAATGTCCTGTTCATGTAGATGCCCGGGGCGTGGTTAAAGCTGTAAGTAAGGAAGATTATGCTACTGGGTATGCCTTATTTCACAGAATGGTGCCTTTTCCGGGAATTATCAGCAGAATTTGTGACCAGCCTTGCCAGCAAGGGTGTAAACGCAAAGAAATTGATGAGCCAATTTTTATCAGGGCCTTAGAAAAAATATGTGTGGACTATAACACTATAACGCCTAACATCTTGGTACCACCGGCAAAAAAACAAAAGGCAGCCATTGTGGGAGGGGGCTTAAGTGGTTTAACCACAGCCGTCGAGCTTGGTCGCAAAGGGTATCAGGTGGTTATCTTTGAAGCAACAGACCGTTTGGGGGGAAGAATCTGGGATATATCTGAGCAGCAATTGCCCCGTCAGGTGATATATAATGATCTGCTGATTCTTGACAAACTCCCGCTTAGAGTTCACTATAATACGCCGATACACTCCTTGGATAGTATCTATGACACTTTTGATGCCATCTATTTGGCTACAGGTACTCAAGAAAAGCTGCAAGATAATTTTGGTCTTGCCGTGGATACTGAGGGACGGATTACGGTGGATGCGGTATCTTTGGCAACCAGCCGTAACAAGGTTTTTGCCGGTGGCAGCCTGCGCCGCGAACACACATCACCCATTGCATCACTTGCTGATGGTAAAATTGCCGCCATTTCCATTGATCGGCTGTTTCAGCAGGCATCCCTCACGGCTAACCGAGAAAATGAGGGACCTTTTACGAGTTCTCTGTATACCAATATTACAGGAATAAAACCTCAGCCCAGAGTATTGCCAGCGGCTGATAGCTATACCAAAGAGGAGGCTAGCCGTGAGGCCGGTCGCTGCTTGCTATGCGAGTGCCTGGAGTGTGTGAAGGCCTGCGAATATCTTGCTCACTACCGGGGGTATCCCAAACGGTATGTGCGCGAAGTATACAATAATTTGTCAATTGTCATGGGAATTCATCATACCAATAAAATGATTAACTCTTGCAGTTTGTGCGGGCTTTGCGCAGAGATTTGTCCAGGCAACCTGAACATGGGGGAAGTTTGCCAGCAGGCGCGGCAAATTATGGTGGAGCGGGGGAAAATGCCGCCATCGGCTCATGATTTTGCTTTGCGGGATATGAAGTTTAGTACCAGTGAAAAATTTACGCTTATCAGACATCAGCCAGGGTATGAGGCAAGTGAGCTAGTATTTTATCCCGGCTGTCAGTTAGCGGCTTCAGCACCGCAGTCTGTTCAGCAGATATATAAGTATTTATGTGAAAAAATGAACAATAGTGTCGGGTTAATGTTGGGGTGTTGTGGGGCGCCGGCCAGTTGGGCCGGGCAAGAAGGGCTGTTTCAGGAAACGATTAAGGAATTGGAACGCAACTGGCGTAACATGGGAAGTCCCAAAATTATAGCTGCTTGTCCTACCTGCTATAGTTTGTTTAACCAGTATTTACCGGATAAACCGGCGGAGAGTTTGTGGACTTTCTTTGAGCGTCTTGGGTTGCCTGAGTCATGTCAGTCACATACGATTCCACAAACCTTGGCCATTCACGATAGTTGTACTACTCGATACGATACAGAGCTTCATAATACAGTACGAAGACTGTTGGGCAAAATGGGATACTTCATAGAAGAGCTGCCCTTTAGCCGTGAACAGACTAACTGTTGCGGCTATGGAGGTTTAATGCTGTATGCGAATAAAGAGGTTGCCAAAAAAGTAATAGCTAGACGAATTAAGGAAAGTGAGCACGATTATCTGGTGTACTGTGCCATGTGCCGGGATAATTTTGCCAGCCAGGGCAAACGAACCTACCATCTTCTAGATCTCATTCTGGGCAATGGTCAGGAAAATCTGGCAGCAAAAGTAGGGCCTGGCTTTTCAGAGCGGCAGGACAATCGAGCTAGATTGAAGCAAACTCTGCTGAGAGAGATTTGGGGTGAAACGGTAGTGGAAACGCAGGCAGCGGTTAAGGTGATTATTCCTGAAGAAGTACTAGTGGTTATGGAAGAAAGACGGATTTTGGTTGAGGACGTGACCCAGGTGATTGCTCATGCCGAAAGCACTGGCCGTAAATTGCAGCATGCGCGTAAAGGGTATTATATCGCATATTATCAACCGGCCAATGTGACGTATTGGGTGGAATACTCACCGCAGGCGGATGGTTTCATCGTACATAATGCTTATTGTCACAGATTAGAGATAACAGGGTAGTGGAGGAAAGATGAGTAAACAGACAGAACAGCAGCCAATACGGATTGTTTGTGTTACCTGCGGAATTGACCTAACTATGGGAAAAGTGACCTTATCTTACCTTGGCAGCAGTTTTCCGGTCGAATTATATAGGTGCGCCCAATGTGGCCTGGTATACATTCCTGAGGAATTAGCCAATGGTAAGATGCAGCAGGTGGAAGCGGCACTGGAGGATAAATGATGCTGCATCCGGGTGGACTGATGTTAACTAAACAGGTGATTGCCTATTGTTCCTTTGCTCCTGGAACAAAAGTGCTTGATATTGGCTGTGGTACCGGTAAGACTGTGGAATATCTAAGTTGCGTTTGCGGATTACAGGCTGTCGGAGTGGATATATCACCTGCCCGGTTAGCAGAGGGCAAACAGCGTGCGCCGGGTTTGCCATTAATCCAGGCGGCAGGCGAAAACCTACCTTTTCCTGCGGAATCTTTTGGCGGGGTGCTAGCTGAATGCAGCTTATCAGTTATGCAGGATACCTATGCAGTATTAGCTGAAATTTGCCGTATTCTTATCCCTGGGGGGAAACTGGCCATAACTGATGTATATTTACCAGCTTCCACTCCCTCAGACGGTTATCTCAATGACCGGCAGCTAAAATTCATGCTTGCAGAGAACGGGTTTCAGATCACGATTTGGGAAGATCAAACTGCTTTGTTGCGAGAATTTATTGCCAGCTACATTATGGAACATGGATCACTGGCAGAACTGTGGCCGTGTACCGCAAGTCCTAAGACGAAATTTGGATATTTTTTATTAGTGGCTGAAAAAATGAAAGGATGATTTGCGTTGGAGAAAAGAACATGTCCCCGCTGCGGCAAAGAAATAGCTAATAATCCTTTGTATCAATGCTGCCGGTGCTTTAGCGTGTATTGTATAAGCTGTGATGATACCAATGAAGGACGGAGTTGTCCGAAATGTAAGATGGGGTCACGCTTGATACTGTCAGCTTAATTACCATTGGGGGCTCGTATATGAAAGAAACTGATTTGCTTGATAAAATTGAAGCCGATTGGATTACCCTTGAAGTGATGGATAAGACCACTGGCAAACTATTTCGCCGCGATGTTCCGGTGCGCTATTTGGAAACCGATAATGGTATCGTCTTATTTGGCGAAACCATGGACGGCAAGCCGGCACAAATACATTTGTTATCAGAGGTCGCCTTTGCTAAAATGAATGATTTATTTGGTAAAGGACCTGACCGTCCCCGCTGTGACTCAAAGGAGGAGTCGGGATGAGCTTTCATAAGCTGCTGGCAGCGATAGATAACGGAGATACAGCCGATATTCTGACTGTGATTGACGGTCCTTCGGAACCTGACAACCTAATCGGGCAAATGCTCATAGTACAGGGAGATGGATCGGTGCATGCTCAATTAGCGGCAGGGGTTTTAGAAAAAATACTGGAGATCGTGCGAACAACGGTATGGACGAAACCAGTAACCATTACGGTAGAAGACGAGATTGGTAATACCTACCGTTTGTTTTGGGATAAATTGACGAATAAGTGTAAGGCCATCGTGTTGGGCGGCGGACATATTAGTCAACCATTGGTTCAAATCCTGGCCTTACTGGATTTTGCGGTAACCGTAATTGATGACCGTCCGGAATTTGCCAATACCGCCAGATTTCCCGGAGCCGATCAAGTCATTTGTCAAAGTTTTCAGGTTGCTCTTACAAATCTGTCGGTGGACAATGACACGGCTGTTATTATTATCACTCGCGGACATCGGTATGACATGGACTGTCTGCGCGCCACCATGAGTAGTAATGCCCGGTACCTGGGGATGATTGGCAGCCGAAAACGTATAAGGGACATTCTTGCCCTGATGAAAACAGAAGGAGCGCCAGCCGATCTCGAGCGGCGACTGCGCGCACCCATTGGTCTTGACCTTAGCGCTGAAACGCCTGCAGAAATAGCACTCAGTATCGCCGCTGAGATAGTGTCAGTGTTTCGTAATGGGTCTGGTCGCCCACTAAGTGAGTATAAGGGGGCGAGCTAATGGACCGGGCGCTGATCAAATATATTTGTGAATGTCAGCAGCGGGGGGAGCGGGCAGCACTGGTCACCATTGTGGAAACCCGTGGTTCGACACCCCGCAAACCAGGCAGCACCATGTTGGTATTTCCTGATGGCAGGTCGTTTGGGACAATTGGCGGCGGTTGCGGGGAAGCGGAGGTAAGGCGGCAGGCGTTAACCGCACTGGATAACAACCGATCCCAATTATATACGGTAAGGATGTTAAATGATGCAGCGGCCGATGAAGGAATGGTTTGCGGCGGAATTATGGAAGTGTTTATTCAAGTTTTATAACAGCAAAGTGAAGTAGAGGGTAGGTGAAGGACGGTGACAGATGCTTTTTTGAAGCTGGTTGAACTATCACAAGCGGGTTTTTATTGCAGCCAAATCATGATGATCATAGGCTTAGAGGCGCAGGGGAAAGAAAACCCCGATGTGGTACGGGCTATGTCTGGCTTAAATGGCGGACTTGGTTTTTGTGGTAAAACCTGTGGCGTTTTAACTGGCGGAGCCTGTCTGATAGGGCTTTACGCTGGGAAGGGGGTCGCAGAAGAGCTGGAAGATAGCCGCCTCAATGAGATGATAAAGGAATTTGTTGATTGGTTTGAACAAACCGCCGGTTCCCAGTATAGTGGGATTGATTGTAATATCATCTTAGAAAATAATCCCATGAACCGAATGATTCGTTGTCCGCAACTGGTATTAGATGCTCTTGCCAAAATTGATAAGATACTGGCAGCCAATGGGTATGAATTGTCTGGCCGTCTAACGTAGCAGCTATAAGTAGGTAAAACCGCTAGGAGGGTAGGAATGAAAAGGTTTTATAGGAACTTAGTTCAACTCCTGTCAGCCGGTGAACACGTTGTTGTGGCTACTGTTTTACATAGCACTGGGTCTAGTTCGGCAGGGGCTAAGATGATGATCCGAACAGATGGTTCGATTATCGGTACAGTTGGCGGTGGACGGTTAGAAGCTGAAATTATCAAGTTAGCAAAACACATGTTTGTAACCCGGCAATCACTTATCCATCCCTTTAATTTGACAGGCTCGGATGTTGCCATGAGCTGCGGTGGGGCAGGGGAAATTTGGCTTGATTATATAGATGCCGGGAATAGTGATAACAAGCAGATGTATGAAGCTGTTCTATCCACTCTGGAAACAGCACAAAAAGCATGGCTGATAACCGAATTGAAAGATCAACCAGCAGGATCTTTGCGGCAGCAATGTCTTGTAAAGCAGGACGGTACTGTTGTTGGCCATTTTCAATGCGAGCCGGAATTTATGGAAAAACTGGTTTCAGGACCGGCAAAAATTTCTATTCATGCGGATGCTAACGACGGGCAAAAGGTTATTGTTGAGCCCATTCGAATTAAAGGGGTTGTGTACCTGTTTGGGG
>NZ_JBYKYF010000036.1:0-15454 GCF_057736855.1 Sporomusa sp. | reverse complement strand
ATAGAAAGCCGCTTTTTGCCTTACGGCATAAAAGCGGCTTTGTCTACAATCTGGACAGCCTGCGTGTATTAGCAGGCTGTCTTAGTTTTCCGAACATTATTTATTATATTTAATTAATCATTCGAATTTTTATTGACAGTGATTAGCAATAATGCTATGATAAACGAGGGAAAAAAGGGGAAAAACTAGGAAGAGTAATATTTGCGTATGATCTTAACTATAATAAAAATTGGACTGGCTGCTTACACAGAAAAACAGTTCGGAAAGTGAAGTGTTATTATGATTGAACGCTATACTTACCCCGAAATGGGACATATCTGGACCGACCAAAATGAGTTTCAGATCATGTTGGAAATTGAAATTGCTGCCTGTGAGGCTATGGCTAAACTGGGGCAAATACCGGAAGAGGTTGTACCTGTCATTAAGGAAAAAGCTAAATTTTCGGTAGAGCGTATTCGCGAAATCGAAAAAGAAACCCGTCATGATATTTTGGCTTTTTTACAGGCTGTAGCCGAAAATGTTGGCGATCCCGCCAAGTATATCCATATGGGTTTGACCTCAAGTGATGTTAAGGATACCGCTTTGGGAGTCATGATGAAACAGGCGGCCGATATTATTATTGATGATCTTGTTAAGTTTCGCGATGTTCTCAAACGCCGTGCTGCTGAACACAAATACACGGTGATGATTGGCCGCACTCATGGAATTCATGCCGAACCGATTACTTTAGGGTTAAAATTTGCTTTATGGCTTGATGAAACAGAACGCAACATTGAGCGTGTTAAACGCGCTAAAGAAGTAGTGGCTATTGGTAAATTGTCAGGTGCTGTGGGTACCTATGCGAATATTGATCCATTTGTCGAAACTTATGTATGTCAGAAGATGGGCATAAAAGCAGCTAAGTTGGCTACTCAGGTTATTCAGCGTGACCGACATGCAGAGTTTTTGACTACTCTGGCTATTGTCGCCGGATCGCTTGATAAATTTGCTACTGAAATTAGAAATCTGCAGCGGACGGATATCCGGGAAGCAGAAGAATATTTTCATCCCGGCCAAAAAGGATCCTCGGCAATGCCGCATAAACGCAATCCCATTACCTGTGAACGCGTCAGTGGCTTAGCACGGGTGGTACGCGGTAACGCGCTGGCTGCTTTGGAAGATATGCCGTTATGGCACGAGCGGGATATTTCTCATTCTTCTGTAGAACGTGTCATATTGCCTGACAGTACCATTTTAGTCGATTACATGCTGAGAATTCTTACCGATGTTGTTGATCGGCTGCTGGTTTACCCTGACGCTATGCAAGCGAACATTGAAAAAACTGGTGGGCTGATTTTCAGCCAACGGGTACTTTTAAAGCTGGTTGATAAAGGTGCTGTCAGAGAAGAAGCATATCGTTGGGTACAACGGAATGCTATGGCTAGATGGCTGGAAGGAGCAGACTTCAAAGCCAATGTTATTGCTGATCCTGATATTAGGAAATATCTAACTCCCGAAGAGATTGAGGAGTGCTTTGAATATTCCTATTATCTTCGGCATGTAGATACTATTATGGCTCGGTTTGGTCTATAATCGAACTGGTAATGTTTCCTTAAATTCTAGCAAGTTGTGGAAAGGATTGATCCTATGTCTTCTGTAGTGGTGATTGGCACCCAATGGGGTGATGAAGGTAAAGGGAAGATCGTCGATTTTTTGGCGGAAAAGGCCGATGTAGTTGTTCGTTACCAAGGGGGAAACAATGCCGGTCATACGGTGGTTGTTAACGGTACTGAGTTTAAGCTGCATCTGTTGCCATCAGGCATACTCTATTCCGGGAAAACCTGTGTAGTTGGTAATGGCGTAGTCGTGGACCCGGCAGTTATGCTTAAAGAGCTTAAAGGAATGCAGGAAAAAGGTATTGATACATCAGGCCTTAAAGTATCCAATCGTGCCCATGTAATTATGCCTTATCACCGTTTGCTTGACGAAGTTGAAGAAGAATCCCGTGGTGATCGCAAGTTAGGTACCACTAAGCGGGGGATTGGTCCTTGCTACATGGATAAAAATGCTCGTACTGGTATCCGCATGGTTGACTTGATGGATGAAGAAGAGTTTTGTGCTAAACTAAAATACAATCTGGAAGCCAAAAACCAACTATTGAAAGCAGTGTATGGTGTAGAGGGTTTTGATTATGAACAAGTGAAAGCAGAGTATCTAGAATATGCCCGCCAGCTTAAGCCATATGTAACAGATACCGCTGCTGTACTGCATGATGCGATAAAAAGTAATAAAAAGATTCTATTTGAAGGTGCACAGGCTACGCTTTTGGATTTAGACCACGGAACTTACCCGTATGTAACTTCATCCCATCCAATTGCTGGAGGTGCTTGCATTGGTGCCGGGGTTGGACCAACACAAATTAATAAAGTCATTGGCGTAGTCAAAGCATATACGACCCGTGTTGGAGAAGGACCCTTCCCAACTGAGCTTACGGATGAAATTGGGGATATTATCCGGGAACGGGGCCATGAGTATGGTACAACAACCGGACGTCCGCGTCGTTGTGGCTGGTTGGATGCTTGTGTTGTGCGCTATGCCGGCTATGTTAGTGGCATTGACTATATGGCCATTACCCGTCTGGATATTCTTGACGGCTTAAAGACTCTTAAGATTTGTACAGGTTACAAATATAAAGGCCAACTTCTTAATGAGTTTCCGGCAAGCCTTAAAGTGTTAGCTCAGGTTGAGCCGGTTTATGAAGAGTTGCCAGGCTGGGAGGAGTCCACAAGCCATGTAAGAAGCTATGAGGAACTGCCGCTAAATGCCCGCCGGTATATTGAACGGCTGAGTGAAGTTGCTGATATTAAAGTTGGCATAGTTTCAGTTGGGCCGGCCCGTGAACAGACAATTATTCTTGCCGATATGTTTTAAATCAGACAAAAAGATAACCTGCACAGCGCGGGTTATCTTTTTGTCTGAGACTCAGTTAGGCACTATGTCATATTTTGCGTTTTTGTGGATTTAAGTTGTTGACAAGCAATCAAACATCTTGTATAATTACATCCTGTGAGACGATCCACTAGCTCAGTCGGTAGAGCACCTGACTTTTAATCAGGGTGTCCCGCGTTCGAGTCGCGGGTGGATCACCATGGCCCGTTGGTCAAGAGGTTAAGACACCGCCCTTTCACGGCGGTATCAAGGGTTCGATTCCCTTACGGGTCACCATACCGGGCGATTAGCTCAGCTGGGAGAGCGCCTGCCTTACAAGCAGGATGTCGGCAGTTCGATCCTGTCATCGCCCACCATAAAAAAGAAGAGTTTCGTTGTGAAACTCTTCTTTTTTTGATTAATTACCAGAAAATATAAAGATTAATGTATCATTTCGGTAGCTAAAATGAACGGTTCGGAACCTAATTTGTGCATCTCAGAAAGGCATTGTGGAAGCAAACGCGACTTGCCCCCTATAATTATCTTGTAGACTGTGTCTGCAAGTAACAGGAAGGGATGTCTCCTTTGGCGCCAGGGGGAGCGAAGTTGCGGAGTTATGAGAATTTTCGGTAAATAACGCCCTTTCGGCTTGCTTGGACATGGAGTATAGGCACATTACGGAAGGAGTGTTTTCTCATGGGGGGAAAAAGCTATCCGAACCGCTGGTTAATTGCACTGGCTGGAATAGTAATGCAGGTTTGCCTCGGAACAGTATATGGTTGGAGTGTATTCACCAAACCATTAATGGAAGCTCATAACTGGACCAACTCTGAAGTTACGCTAACATTTACCATTGCTATTGGCTGTCTGGCTATATCCAGCGCAGCAGGCGGGTATATTTTGGATACTAAAGGAGCCCGCATTGTTGCTACCATTGGTGGCATTTTGTTTGGTCTGGGGACTCTTATTACAGGGTATGGTGATCAAATCGGTTCACTGGTTACCGTATATATTGGCTATGGCTTACTTTGCGGTTTGGGTTTAGGGTTTGGCTACATTACTCCTATTGCAACGTTGGTTAAATGGTTTCCGGACAAAAGAGGGCTTATTACGGGTATGGCTGTAATGGGCTTCGGTTTAGGATCCCTTATGTTGACCATGCTTTCACCCGGAATGATTGCTAGCATGGGAACGGCTATGACTTTTTATATCTTTGGTGCGATTTTCCTAGTTGCCGTTACTGCGGCTGCGCAGTTGATGATTGAGCCGCCCGCAGGTTATGTACCCACAGGCTGGACGCCGCCTGTTGGCAATAAGGCAGCAGTTGGTATGACACTAGGGGAAGCTATTGGTTCCAAATATTTTTATCTCTTATGGGCTATGTTATTTCTGAATATAACTGCCGGTATTGCCCTGATTTCTCAGGCTTCACCTATGGCCCAGGAGCTTATGCCTGCTAGCATGAGCGTTACAGATAAAGCAAAACAGGCAGGGGCGATTCTTGGTTTATTTGCTGTAATTAATGGGATTGGTCGGCTGTTTTGGGCTTCGGCATCAGATAAGATTGGACGTCGTACCGTGTTTTTCATTTTGTTTGCTACACAAGCAGTTGCCTTTTACTTTTTGGCCAATACCAAAGACATGATGATGTTCATAATTCTCTGCTCCTACGTCTACGCCTGTTACGGTGGCGGTTTTGCTACTATGCCGGCCTATGCGGCAGATATTTTTGGCACAAAGTATGTAGGACGTATTTACGGATGGATGTTAACGGCTTGGGGAGCCGCCGGCATTATGGGTCCCATGCTGTTCTCGCGTATTCGTCAGGCATCTGGCAATTATAGTGAAGCGCTCCTGATTACCTCAGCCGCTTTGGCGGTTGCCATCATATTGCCCATACTGGCAGCTCCCTCTAAGGAAAAGTTAGATGCCACCAAGGTTGCTTAAAACAGGTATAATACAACAGAGCCGCCACTGATTAGCGTGGCGGTTCTTTTTCGTTTGTCGGCCAGGAACGGATGGTAGAGACAGTTGACCAGGAATCGACGGAGATAAAACAAGTAGCCGCAAGGGCAAATAAAAGCGTAATGCGTGCTGACAGTACGGCTGCTGCCGTGACGCTTTGCTTGAGCTGGTCAGCCAGATGTTTAGAGACACCAATATAAAACATGCCGATAATATTGCCTGAACTATCTTTTATAGGCGCATAGCAAGTCTGGTATTTAACACCGACAACCTCGGCTTCACCAGAATACATTTTGCCGTTCTTTAAAACCGTCTCAGTCACATAATCAGCAGCAACTGTGCCGACAGCACGGCTGCCGTCACGCATAACGTTAGTAGCAACGCGGGTGTTTCCTAAAAATATGGTTACCGTGTCATTGGTTAGGCGAGCCACTTTATCAACAAACTCGTTATCGTCATTAATTCGACTATTGCCTTTATATAGTTCACCGTTTACTACATGCCAATCACCAGGGCGCATATAATCAGCAATTTCAAGAACGGTGGCCATGTCGGACTTGGCTTTTTCGGTAATCGCCATTTCAATCTGGATATACATATCCCTGATGGTTACAATTCCCATAAACAAGCACACCAGTATGACGATGCCAATGAACAAAACGGTGACTTTCGTTTTGAGACCAAGCTGCATAATAGCCTCCTTGCAAAGCCATTCTATTTTAGGCCGAGTGCTGCTTTTAACGGTTTTACCCGATTGCGGCTGACCGGAACTTCCTGTTTGTTTGCATCATTCATTCGTAATAAATAAGAACCATGAAACCAGGGGGTAATCTCCAGGACTTCATCCAAGTTGATAATATACTGACGGTGAACACGGAGGAAGTTGTCTTCTGTCAATAAATTATCAAATTCCTGTAGGGTTAACATGGCTGAAAATTCGCCAGTACGGGTACGGACAAAGACGTCTTTATCTTTGACATAAATAAAGACGATATCTTTTTTGTTTACTGGGACAATTTTACCTCCTGATAATACGCAGACTTTGGCGATTTGAGGTTTCTTTTCTGCCATAGATTTGGTAGATAGGGAACGGATTTTAGTTAATGCCAAGCTCAGTTTTTCTTCGGTAACAGGTTTTGTAATATAACCTACAGCCGGAGTTGCAAAAGCATCAATGGCATGCTCTGGATGGGCAGTAATAAACACAATGTATGGCGGCTTACTCATGGTACTTAACTTTTGTGCCATTTCCAGTCCAGACATTCCTGGCATACTGACATCTAAGAAGACAAGCTCAGGTTTTTTTTCTAGAATGTAGATAAGTGCGTCCACACAATTGGTAAATTTAGCACAGACTTCAATATCTGGGTACTGGCTAACCAAGTATTCGATTTCATCACATATGGGTTGTTCATCGTCTACAATTACGGTCTTTTGTTTCACGAGACAACACCTTCTCTCTGAGGAGTTTTTTGTTGAAGCTGAAAGGGAATGCGCAAGCATACTTCAGTACCAAACGGCGGATTGGAGGATATTGTCAAGTCACATTTTGACCCATAGAGGCTAATTAGACGCTTATAGATATTGGTGATACCGATTCCGTCAGAATGGCCGGAATGGATTTGAGCTAGCTTTTCCGGAGGAATACCGACACCGTTATCGGTAATGGTAACGATCAACGAATCGCCTTCAATATAGGCTTCAATAGCTAGCAGGCAACTGCCAAGTTTAGGAAACAGCCCGTGGTTTAAAGCATTTTCTACTAATGGTTGCAGCGATAAGGCGGGAATTAATGCCGATGTAGCCATATCATCAACATGCACTGCGATATCCAGTCGGTCGCCAAAACGTGATTTGGCAATTTCTAAATAAGCCATAATGGCTGTAAGTTCATCTTGGAGGGTTACCAGCTCATCCTGATTAGAATAAGCGCGTTGCATTAAGGTGGCTAGATTTCCTAATAGATTGCGGGCTTTATCCGGGTCGGTTCGACAAAAAGACATGATGATATTAATGGTATTAAAGAGAAAATGGGGATTGATTTGTGCTCTGAGTGCTTTTAATTCCGCCTTTTCCCGCATTTTCCGCTGCTCATCAATTTCGGCCAGTTGTATTTGTACTGATAGTAGATGAGCAATACCATCGGCAATCTGAATATCTAATTCTGATACAGTATCCTCATTAACTCGCGCCAACTCAATGGTTCCCACAATCTTGTTGCCTGTGAATAAAGGGACTACAACGCCGCCCTTTAATGGACAGTGAGGGTAAGGGCAACCTCGGTCGGCGGGAGAGTTGATTATTTTCATTTCTCTGCTGGTGATAGCTGCCTTTACCGCAGCAGATGTAATTGGTTCACCTGGCTTATGATGGTCGTGGCCTTGGCCAATAAAAGCTAACCGTTTATATCTGCCAGTAATAGATACAGCATCTACTTTGGTTAATTCATAAATAATACGAGCTGTCACTGTGGCTGAATGAGTGTTGAAACCCAGTCTAAGGTAGGGGAGAGTACGGCTGGCAATTTCCAGTGACAATTGGGCAGCGCGGGCACTGTAAAGATCCTGTTCAGCTTCAATCCAATTAACAATATATAAAAACAGCCATATGCCTATAACGCTGACAAACATGGTAAGTACAGCGGTTTTAAGGTCGTCCAATAACGTTTCTGTCGAGTCTCCAAGCAGGGTTACAAAGCAGATTTGGCAAAGCTCAACGACCAAGGCAATACCCGCTCCGGTTAGGGGGGTAAGCTGATGAAAGTTGAACCTCAGGCGCATTAGTCCTGCAAATGTTCCGGCTGCCACCAGATAAAACGCTGGGGCCATAGGTGAATTTTCAACAAGGATTAAATATGTGGCACTGATAAAGCCAACACTAAATCCCGAAAATGGTCCGCCACTAAACCCTGCCAATAACACGCCGATCATACGGCTTGTGATTAGCGTCTCACCTAGTGGCAGAGTACTGTAATTACCGGTGATGGATAAAAAAGAAAATAAGGTAATTAGGGAAAACTGGCTAGAAAGATAAAAGGGATAACGCGCACAGCGCATAATAAAGCGGCTGCGACCAGTTAGATAGGCTGTCATGGCAATGAAAGATAACGTACTTATCACTTCTAATAAGATAGTCATTGGCATGGCCGCCTCCATGGTAGTCTACAAAATATATTCGGCATAATGCACTTTTTCCCTTTACCTGGAGGTTGGGTTGAGGATTTTTTTAAAAAATTTTGACATATTATATAAAATAAGTCGCACTGTTTTTCAGGATATTGATTACCAAATACATACAGGCAATCACTTTGAAAACTCACAATATGCCTTGTTACACACATTCCACAAATAGATACTTGACTAATATGAGTTCGTAATATATAATAAAATTCGTCAAATGGCCCGGTGGTGTAGTGGTTAACATGCCGCCCTGTCACGGCGGAGATCGAGGGTTCAAGTCCCTTCCGGGTCGCCATTTTTTTTATCCATGCCTCGGTAGCTCAGTCGGTAGAGCAGAGGACTGAAAATCCTCGTGTCGGCAGTTCGATTCTGCCCTGAGGCACCACAAAAACCTTGCTGTTGCAAGGTTTTTTTATTTTCTACTATTGATTTTGTATTAAATTTACGGCTACTATCAATCCTATAACTACGAGCAAAAGGAGGCTAGCTGTGTTTGACGATCGTATTCATGCCGGGAAAATGTTAGCAGACCAACTTGCTGCGCGTAGTTTGAGCCGCCCCTATATATTGGCGGTTCCTCGGGGCGGGGTAGCGGTAGCATTTCCTATTGCGACCACATTGCAAGTGAACATAGGAGTACTTATCACTAAGAAAATCGGACATCCTCTTAATCCGGAAGTAGCCATTGGCGCTGTAATGCCTGATGGCAGCTTGATTTATGACTATCAATATATTAGTCGTATGGGTGTTAAGCAGGAGACAGTTAAGCAATTGGCAGCCGAAGTTCGCAAAGCGTTAGAAGAGCGGGTTAACATTTATGAAGCCATGATTATAAAGAATCATGAAGTGAAAGGTCGCGATATTATCATTGTGGACGACGGTATTGCAACCGGATATACGATGCTGGCCTCGATCAAATGGCTAAAACAGTGGAACCCGGCAAGCATTGCGGTAGCTGTTCCGGTGGCGCCGACAGATGTTATTGCTAAGCTGCGGAATGAACAAGTTGAGGTTGTGTGTCTTGACGAACAGGAGATATTTACCGCGGTAGGCTGCTATTATAAAGACTTCACTCAAATGACTGATCAGGAAGCACTAGCATATCTTCGACTTGCGTTTAATCTCAGCAAACAGACCAAGAGAATGATATAGTGGCAACCAGGAAGATGCGGATAATGGTTGGGTTACAATCATAACGTTCGTTTTACAGTAGTAATCGGAGCGGCTATTGCCAGGATGATAACAAAGTCTCTGCAAAATATAGCTATTATTGTGTGAAGATTTATCTAACGAGGATTTACGGGACAAGAAGCCGAAGTCTAACTAGTTTAGCTCAGGATCTTCATGTGGCCGTAAGTACGTTTCGGGTTTAGTTCTAAAGCAGGACGCGGTTTTAATAAACTCATGAAAATTAATGGTAAGTGTTCTGTTAGTCTTTCTTGGATTTGCGCGTGATATGGTTATAGAAAGAAAACAAGGAGGGAAATCAGTTGCACGAAGATAATTTTAAGGGCGACAGACTCCCTCAAAAGTATGAAAAGTCCTGTATAAAAACTATATTCCAGTAGATACTATTGATTATCTATTTTATGTGTAGTATAATTTAATCAATCAAACAAGAGTACAAGACAAAAAATCCTATACTCTTAGATTAAATGAAAAACTTAAATAGAACATAGGTATTCCCTAGGTTCAACACGCGCGGGCATAGCTCAGTGGTAGAGTACCGGCTTCCCAAGCCGTGGGTCGCGGGTTCGAATCCCGTTGCCCGCTCCAGATGCAGATAAAATCTGAGGTAGAAGCAATTCTATCTCAGATTTTTGTTTTTTTACAGCATCAGCTTCGATTTATTGCCTTGTATAATTCATTGGTAAACCAATTGTATCGCATGTATATGTGAATACATTGCAAATAAATTCAAAAAGGCTGACTATCAGCGGTATGGAGATAACATTAGCGGCGAAAATGTTTTTTTCAAGTAAACAGTCAGAAGGAGTGACGGCAAGGACTATTCAGACTTATAGAGCAGAATTACCTAAATTTTTAGATTTTCTCATGGAGAAAATGGAAGTCTATCATGTAGAAGATATTACCGCCTATCAAATAAGAGAATTTCTTAACCACCTGAAAAGCCTAGGTACAATGCGCAATATTACAATACATAGATATTACCGCACTATCAAAACATTTTTAAATTTTCTTGAAAAAGAAGAAATAATCAAAAACAATCCAATAAAAAAAGTCAATCCGCCGAAGATTGAAAAAATAATACCTAGAACATTTACTGCTGTTGAAATAAAGAAAATGCTTAACGCTTTTAAAGGCAATACATTTTATGAAATTCGCAACAGATGCATAATATCGCTATTTTTCAGTACTGGCATAAGAATGAATGAATTAATTGAACTAAGATCGCAGGATATAAATATTACAACAGACTTAATTCGTATAGCCAAGGGCAAAGGCATGAAGGAACGTTTCGTACCTATCAGCAGAGCGATGAAGAGGATTTTGGTTGATTATTTGAAACACAGGCAAGAATATCTTGCGGATAAAAATCCTGATTGCCCTTATGTTTTTCCGTCCAGGACAGGGCAGAAAATGACTTCGTCAGCGTTGGAAAGTATGTTCAGAAAACTAAAAGGTGAACTAAAACTGCAAGGTGAAAAAATATCCTGTCATACCTGGCGGCACACTTTTGCAAAAAACTACCTGCTTAACGGCGGCGACATATTCTCCCTCCAGAAGATACTAGGGCATGCAGACCTTGAGAGTACTCGTATATATTTGCAGTTAAACGACCAAGAAATAAAGACACAGTTTTCCCGATATAATCCCCTTGATAATAAGGATTGGCTGTATTAGGGGAGGATTGGCATGGATAGAAAAGAAAAAGCCGTCATGGATTGGATAGAAGAGAATTTTGACCTGCAATATTTCACTATTGTTGATTTTCCCCTGTTTCCTGCAGGGAAAAGACTGATTGCCCAAAACGGTAATGAAATGGTCGTATATTATGATTTGCTATATGATAGGGTTGGTTGGGATTTTCCTGAAAAATGAGACAAAAGTCCTATAAAAATAAGACAAAAGTCCTAAGAAAAAACCTTGTATTTTTGGCCGCTTTAATAAGTATGGAAATGAAGGATAATTTTCGGCAGAAACAAAAAAACCTTACATTTTTGGCCGAAAATGCACTATTTTATGGAAGGGTTTTTAAATTCGTTGTAGACATTTAGCTTAAAATGTTTGTATATAATGGACATATAAAAAATGTAATATTTTTGGCCGAAAATACGTTAAACAGGGAAGGGTAATTCAGCAGATACAAAAAAACCTTACATTTTTATCAAAATATGGGATTGATATTTTATGGAGGGGTTTTTTCAGCAGAAACAAAAAAATGTAACATTTTTGGCCGATTTTGCAGATTACTTTAATTGGATGGGTTAAAAAACCTTATATTTTCGTCCGCTTTAATAAGTATGGAAATGAAGGATATTTTTCGCCAGACAAAAAATGTAATATTTTTGGCAAGATTTTTGACTTATAGTAGAAGGAGTAAAAAAACTTAACTTTCTGTCCACTTTTGGAACATTTATATGGGAGGATATTTTTTAACAAATCTACAGAAGCTTATAGTCCAGGACAATGTCCTGGATTTTTTTATTTTGCTTGTTTTTAATAATTATTATTCAAACAAAGGGGGTGAACATCATGCCGAAATTAACACGAATGAAAATTCTCCGTATGCAAAAAGGGCTAACTCAACACGACTTAGCCAAAATGTTAGGTGTTAGTCAGTCATATGTCGCGAAAGTTGAAAATGAACAAATAAAGCCAACGCAAGATGTACTATTGGCATTAGCAAAAGTCTTACAGTGCAGACCAGACGAATTGGTCTGATTTTTTTTATTCCTATTTCGTCCTAATTATTATGAAAATTGGAAAAGGAGTGATTGTATATGCAATCTATTTGTCCGGTATGTGGTCACGAGCATAACGATCCGAAACAATGTCCTATTTGTGGATATTGGTACCAAATAGTCAGATACAAAGAACATGGCCAATGGGTTAATTACGAAGAATACGAAAAAGTCATGCAAAATGTCAAAGATAACAAACGGTATAACCTAACCTGTCCAGATTGTTTTAAGGAAGCCAAAATGTATTATGACGGTTATGGTCTTACTTGTTCCTGTGGTGGTTTATTTAGTTTAAAGGGTGTTGATAATCCTTTGAAGTTTTTTCGCGAAAAAAACGGTTACACGCAAGAGCAAGCGGCAAAAATGCTAGGCATAAGTAGGTCATTACTTGCGATGATTGAAGCAGGACAAAGGAAAATTCCAGACAATATTTTAGGTTTTGTCACAGGTTAAGGGTATCTATCGTACAAGCCATTTTGTCACAAATGCCAACGCCTGCGAAGCCAGTATTTTCAAGGGTTTGCAGGTACCAAAATTTACCAAAATCAAGGGGGAGTGGTCTCATGGAAAAACAAGAACAATACACTATCAAAAATACATGTGGTTACAACGAATATGTTCATCACGTCATGGCTGACATTGCCGAAACGGTATCAATACTTAGTCAAGTTGTAAGAAACCTGGAACTGATAAAAGCCGACATTGATGAACTAGCGGAAGAAAACGAAGAATTGGCAAGTGAATTGCGAAAGATTTTGCAGGTAGTACTCGAAAAAGTTTTTGTCAGATAGGATGATTACCGATGCCAAGAGGTAGGCCGAAAAAGTCTGAAACAGACAAAAAATCAATCAAATACAGATTAGGGGAATTAACTGACTCACAAATAGCGATATGGCTGATTGATGATACCTTTGTTGTCAATCCAAAATATGAGCAATCATTTATAGAATTATGTAAACAATTAAATATTAAACCAATAAAAAATCCGCCTTTTGCGCCAATCATGGGTCGTTAGGCGGTTTTTATATTTTATCAAAATCAAAAGGAGAGATGTTTCATGCAACAAAAACACAAAACCTGGCTTGAATTGAAATGTTCAGAATGTGGTAAGGTGTTTTCGCCGAAAAATCAGGGTATATGGTACAGGGTAATTGAGGGACAAATACTATTGACTTGTCCTACCTGTTATGAAAAATGGGAAAATCAGTATGAAGTCATCAATGCCGAATTCGGCGATAGTCCCGGATATGGCATGCCAATGGTTACTATACATTTCAAAAATGGTCAAGTATTAGGTCCGGTAGGATATATGGCAGAAACTAATCACATAGAAATACCTGGATACGAAATACCAATGAGTACCAAAATCAAGCTGAAAGAATTGGCCAGGGCATTTTGGGCTGAAAAAGAGAAACAGAAACTAAAAACATTCAGGTTGGTTGACACTTTTGACGAACAATATATTTTTGCAGAAACCAACGCAGGCGAACAATTTAAAATCCGTTTAAAATACGGCCGGTATGGGGAAATGATTTTGGATCCTAGCGCGAAATTACCTGAGTATGTCTTGGCCCAAATAGAGCAGAAAATGCGTGAATAGTGCTGTGTCACACACAATGAAGTTTTAAATTTTCTCAAAGGAGACTTAAAACTTCATTGCTGTGTCACCACTTAATGACAGGGTGTAGGGTCAACCTACACCCTTTTTTTATGAACAAAATCAAAAAAAAGGAGCGGATATGTAATGAAAATAACCTCTATCATGTTCAAAAAAGCAAATCGACAACAGGAAAAACTACCTGGTGTTTTGGCATTGGTGAATATCGAGATTGAAAATGCAATTGTAATTCGCGATGTTCTTTTCGGGAAATATCCCGATGACAGTGCCAAACATTTCCTGCGTTTCCCTCGCAGGAAGTCGCAAATAGGATTTTATCTAGTTGCATATTGCGTGAGCAAAGAAATACATGAACAAGTAATAGCACAAGTGATTGAAGCTTGGCAAAGGATTGATACACAGGAATTCGAAGAAGAAGGAAGAACGGTGGTTGATGTGACTTAGGGGACGGTGTTTTGCCGTCCCCTTACTTAATCGTAACTATAATGTCATATTTCCTTCCTGTGTCATCAACAACAGATAAATCCCAAAAACCCTCATCTTTTACTAAATCATATAAAGCACTTTCAAGTTCTTCCTTGGTCTGAAATTCATCTTGCGTACCGTAAATGTTTTTGATTATGTACATTGTAAAACCACCTTTCGTTTAGTTTTGCTTTAATTTTAGGACAAACATTAATTTTTGTCAATAGTCAAGCGGTAAAAATCATGATTAAAAAGAATTATATACGTTTATATTCATTTATTAGATAATTATCTATGTTTTTCGTATAATATCTATTATTTTTAATAGAAAGGAGCAAAAATAATGAACAAAACAATAGCCGTTGACATTGATAACACCTTGAATAATTTTTCCGAAGTTTTGAATTCATTTCAACCAACAAATGACAACGAATATAACCAGGCGTTGATATATGCAAAGAAAGACAGATTGCTATATTCAGATATTCCGGCGAAGTATTATACAAAAATCCTAGAAATACACAAACAAGCGTATATATTGGCTGATATTGCACCAGGAGCACAGGAATTCATGCAATGGTTAAACATCAATGGTTGGCGCGTGGTGATACTCACCTACAGGGATTTGAGGATTTGTTACACGGAAACAAAGCAATGGTTAGCCAAACATGGCATACATTATGATTTACTTATTGATACATCAGACATTAAGGCAAAAGTATGTAGGCTATGGCAGATACACTACCTGATTGACGACATGGAAAATATCGAATTCGCTAAACAATTAGGCATTACAGTTTTCCGGCCGGGGAATTGGGAGGGAGTGAAACAATGTTTACAATAGAACAAAAACTAGTGTTGTTGAAAAAATTTTACTCATGCATGAAACCGAATGTTTTGAAACTAGAAGTAAATGATTTTGGCTTTGACTTCATAAATATCATGCGAAAAGCAGGCGTTGTGGTTGATTATGTGGACTTCAAAAAAAATATTCATAAATACCGCCTGCATGTATCCCAACAGGTATATGACTATTTACTATTGCATCATATAAAACAAAACGGCAATGTATGCGGTTATTTTGACGATTATGCGAATGATATACTTTGCTTCAACATCGATAGTAGGGGAATATCACCAGAAGAAACATACCTAGTAGCAGAATATGTGTACATTTACCTGAAATTGGAAAATATATTACCGCTAATGGTTGAATCAGGTAGAGGTTATCACATATGGGTTCGGCTGAATGAAAGACAGGACAATGAAAAAATCTATTCTTTTTCCCGCCGGATTGCTGGGTTTGTGATGGATTGTTTAAAAGACCAAAACATAGACACGGAAAAAGTATTCATCACGATATACCCTACACCAGGATATACGCAGGGATATTC
>NZ_JBYKYF010000400.1:0-2287 GCF_057736855.1 Sporomusa sp. | reverse complement strand
GACAGATGATCATAATAAATAAAAAGGCTATCGACAATACTTTGTCGACAGCCTGTATTAACTTTATTATTTTCACTTTCTAAGTAAAGGATATCTTTTGTCAGTATTTTCTGAGTAGTACCGCGGTAAGTGATACGAATATTTGCTTGGTTCACTGTTTCGATCTGAGTGATTGCCCTTTCCATAACTTTCGCTAACTGCTCTATCTTTATCGGTTTTACTAGATAGCCCGTTGCGTTGACTTCGTATCCTTCGTAAACGTAATCGGTTGAGTTTGTCAGAAATATAATGTTGACTAGCTTGTCCTGTTTACGAATCATCCGTGCACATTCCATTCCATTCATGCCATTCATAATGATATCCAGAAATACGATATCAAAACTTATGGTTTTACTCTCCATAACGGTGTTTAGTTTATCGGGGCTATCGTAAACAAAAATGTGAACATTGACATCCCGCTTGCACAAGTAGCTTTCCAGTGCTTCGTATAGTTTTATTCTATCAGCAGCATTATCGTCACAAATAGCTATAATTAGCATTGTATGGCCTCCTCGTAACTAATCACCTAAGGCGTAAGATACATATAAAGCTTGTGTCTGTAAAAAGGTTGTAACCTGCGTGAAATGCGACATATGTGAACTCGTTTCAGTAAGCGGGGACAATATTATGACTACATTAGAAACCCTACCCTGAACGGACGCCCTCTTTAGAGTCAGGAAACTTAATTCAAGGTATAAAATAAGAATTCTGCAACATTATAGATAATCCTTGTTGATGTCTTAATTAATGTTGCATCAACAGGAGGATTATTTTGCAAGAAATTATAGTGCTTATAAGCAGAGGTATATTTTTTATAACTAATATTTTGCTACTCTATATATTCTTAACTCCACGGCGTCCTTTATGGTTTCAAATACCTGCCTATTCTGTCATTTGGATCGCTAATTACTTTTTGCGTGATATTTTGCAATCAATTATCCCTGATCCCTTTTTGGTCGGCTACATATTGGGCTCATTGTATATGATCCCTTGCGCACTGATTTTCAAAGAAACACTTAATGCTAAACTTTTTGTTTTTTTTATGATTTTTTCATTGTCCCAGTTTAATTTTCTTATTTTCTTATTTCTGGAGCAATTAATATTTGACCAGTTTGTAGGAAGCTTGATATTAGTAGGTTTAATCCTTGAGGCAATATCATTGCCATTATTAAAGAAATATGTATCACCTCATGTTCGCAATATTATTACGATTATCGATCAGCGAAATTTTGCCTTTACCTGTTTTCCCCTTTTGT
Source organism: Sporomusa sp. (assembly GCF_057736855.1). NCBI lineage: Bacteria > Bacillati > Bacillota > Negativicutes > Selenomonadales > Sporomusaceae > Sporomusa > Sporomusa sp. Next base: position 992 of record NZ_JBYKYF010000400.1, on the reverse strand, counting down.
CATTTGTACTGCTGGCATTTTATGGAGTGCAAAGAACATACTTGTTATCCAACTTCATTCCGTTAGTAGTAAGTACGTTATTAATTCTGTTTACCTATTACCTCATTGCTTTCGCAATTTATCAGACAAGGCGTACCCAAGAAACGGAAAAGCAACTAGCCTTGCAACGCGAGCATTATCGCAACCTAAACGATAGTATTAACGCAATGAAAACCATGCGCCATGACTTGCGTCACCACCTGGTAACGTGTTTAGAGTTTTTATTGAAAAAAAATTCGACTGCTGCAGAAAATTACCTGAGGCAGCTTAGCAACCACTATGACGATATTACTATTCCTAAAGTTTGTTCTAACCAGTTTGCTGATGCTCTTCTGTGTCACTACCTAAAGATAGCACAGGAACAAGGTATTACTGTGAATACAAACTTGCATTTACCTGACAAATTAGGAATTGACGATCAGGACCTGTGTGTTATTCTGGGCAACTGTTTGGAAAACGCTATTGAAGCCTGTAGTAAAATACCCCAAAGTGAGTTGCGTTATATTGATATTAAAGCCACCATAGCGAAAAGCCATCTGGTAATTAAAATAGCAAATTCTTTTTGTGGTTCTGTCATACGTCAAGGCGACAATTTTACATCCTCAAAACAGGGTGATAATCATGGAATAGGACTTTCCAGTGTGAAAGCACTGACTTCAAAATACCACGGTTATTGTTCTATCAATTATGATCACCAAGTCTTCAAAGTGGCTATTTCTTTGAAAATTCCGGAAAGTGTTGCCAGATCACAATCATTAAATATTTCATAAGCCTTCTGTATTCTTACCCAAGCAAACATGAACTGTCACTTCATCAAAAGAAGGCTGAACAAAGGGCAAAACAAAATTATCCACGGCCCCTCGTCATGCCGAATGTAACCCCGAATCGAGTAGGAGGCTGCTCCGCGCTCCGTTATTACTCTCTGTTTCCAACATACCCTCATAACGGCAGCC